>NZ_JAVJZI010000101.1:0-50605 GCF_040223135.1 Coleofasciculus sp. G3-WIS-01 | reverse complement strand
GGTTGGTATCTGGTTCACAGCACTGGGTATCAGCACCATGGCATTCAACCTCAACGGATTCAACTTTAACCAGTCGATTCTGGATTCCCAAGGTCGTGTAGTCAACACCTGGGCAGACGTACTCAACCGCGCCAACTTAGGCTTTGAAGTCATGCACGAGCGCAATGCTCACAACTTCCCCTTAGACTTGGCGGCTGGTGAGGCTACTCCCGTAGCTCTGACGGCTCCTAGCATCAACGGCTAGTTCTCCGATAGAGATTTGGTAAAACGTAGGGTGGGCAATGCCCACCCTACAGCTTTTTCGCATCTTTTTACGAGTGGTTTGCATCTCCTCCATGAGCCTGCTTCTGCTGGAGGGAGCGGACGGGCACAATGATACTAAATCCGGGTTAGCTACTCCCGTTATAATCTAGTCCGCGCAGGCTGACTTTGTTTTTGTAGCAGCGATTTCAATCGCCTCCTCTTGCTTCAACGTTACTGCCAGACGAAAACTTGTGCTTCGTATTCACCCATATCAATGGTTAATTGATTATCCTCTGCTTGAACATCGTAGTCTCTTGTCCATTCATGCCAGGTTCCGTTTTCCGGAATATCAGGAACTTGGTAGCCCTCTAAATACTGCTCGGAGAAGTTGACAATAACAAAAACCCGTGAACCTTGATCATTCCAGCGCTCATAAGCAAAGACTTTGCCATCAGAGCCGTCATGGAAAAATTTAAGGTTGCCAGTCTGGAGAGCTGGATTTTGCTTGCGTAGTGCGATTAAACCTTTGTAATACTCAAATAAACCGCCATTCCGTTCATTCTCTAACAAGGACCATTCCAGTTGTTGATTCTTTTCGTCAACATTGATGTCTGTGCGTTCGCCAAACTCTTCACCCATCCAGAGCATGGGAGCGCCTACACTTGTCATTAAGAGAACCACCCCTAACTTCGCTCGTTTGAAGGCAGCATCATCAAGAATGCTATGTTCTCCCAATTGAACCATGAGACGTTTTTGGTCGTGATTACTCAGGTAAGTAATTGCCTTAGTAATACCTTCGGGATAACCTTGCTGCTTAGGTTCTAGTGCCTGTTTTAGCTGCTCTAGATTGAACTCGTCTCCTAAAAGATGGGGTATAATTTGATGATAAAAATTGTCATGCCAGCATCCATCCATCGGTCCATTAGGACTTATCAGATCGGGGTTCTCTGGAATATGTTCGCCGATGTTGTAGAAGGGTTTGGAAAATACTGCGTTTTTAGTTTCCTCGATCAGTTCATTCAGGAAGTCACGGTTATCCAGTTGCTTTAATGCGTCGTACCGAATGCCATCGATGTGGTATTCCTGAATCCAGAACCGCACGACAGCCTTCATAAAATCACGAGCTGGAATGGCGTCTCGGTGTTCATCATAATGATTATAGTTAAACTCTGGTCCCCAGTAAAAGGGGTCATCGGGATGGTGACGATCATGATAATACCAGTAATCCCGGTCAATTTGCAGGAGTGGGCTTTCTTCAGAGGAATGGTTATAAAGTTGGTCTAAAATAACCCGAATACCTCTGGCATGGCATTCATCAATGAGCTGCTTTAAGTCTTCCGTTGAACCGTAGTTGGGCTGTGGTGCAAAAAAGTAAGTCGGAGTATAACCCCAGTTATACTCGCCAGGAGCCTCGTTTACTGGCATCAACTCGATCGCGTTAATTCCCAATTCCTGCAAGTAATCTAATTTGGCAATAACATCCTGGTACTGTCCCCGCTTTTCATTATCACCCTCACGGTGATAAAAATCGGAAACGAGGAGTTCATAAATGACTAACTCATGGTTGGCTGGTAAAGGTTTATCGTCATGCTGCCAAACGTAGGTATCGACAAGCCGTTCCCCTTCTTTAATCCGAACGACTCCATTTTTTGTATCTGGAGTGAGTTCAGTTATATAGGGATCAATGATTTCTACCCATTCATCGGGTTCATTTGACCAACTTTTAGACTGGACTCGGAATTTATAGTGATAAACCCCATCTTCTAGATCAACATTGGTGCGGAAATAACCATTTTCATCTTTTTCCATTGGGACTTCTTGCCAATCTGAAAAAGATCCAATTAAGGCGGCTCCTTTGTTATAAGGAACGAGTAGTTTAAATTCAATTGAACTTGACATAAATGGTTCTCTTTTTTAATTTTATGAAAGACAATGGGCAACTGTCCAAGTTTTAGATGGGGATTTGAATCCAACTATTTATTGTCGTATTAGTTGATAAAGAAAACAGCCGAAGCCTTGAACGGTAAAGAAAGATCCAAGCTATTCGGTAGAGACGTAGCACGCTACGTCTCTACTCTCCTCAAATCGGAAAATAAATTGTCACTAGGAGAGTCTCTGATATCGAGGTAAAACTGGGACGTTACCGCATCAGCAGAATATCGGCTGTGATTTTGGACTATAAACCATGAACTATGACGTTAAAGCCGCATCAAGTTCGATTTCTACATTTTGACGCAAGGCATTAGAAATCGGACAAACTTTCTCCGCTTCTTGGGCAATCTGCCCAAAGAGAGTATTGTCCAGGTTAGGAACTTGTCCTTGTGTGGCTAGACGCATTTTGGTAATCTTGAATCCCCCATTTTCCTGGGATTATAGTGAGCAGAATGCCTGGGTTTGGAGACTTTCAGGTTGATAGCCTTTTTCTGTCAAGGTATGGGCAAGCGCCATACAATAACAAGCAGCATGGGCAGAGGCAAGCAGTTCTTCAGGATTTGTACCTGGGGTATCCTCGAAGCGCGTGGAAAAGGTGTAGGGAGTATCGTTGAGGATATGACTTGATGCATTAATGTGACCATTGCCGCGTTTCAAGTCACCATTCCATTGTGCTTGTGCCGTTCTGGTTAGTGTAGTCAAACTCCTACCTCCTAGTGTTATTGAATGGATTTTCTCTTTTGTTAAACGCTGCTGCGTTATTCACATTATTCGCCAGTTTATGGTATGAGTTATGGTTAGCAACTTCATGTGCCACAAGGTAGATCCTGCCTTATCTTCTTAGCATTAAGAGACAGGAAGCATGTCAGGGAAAGCACGCAATATTCCAGCTAACCGGATAAGTTGGGTTTCGTTCCAAGAGCCCAACCTACTTGCGTTGACATGCACCCTAAGAGACATGAGTCTCACCGGGACCGACAATACCAACCTTATGACGGAACATCAATTCACCACCATACCAACCACTGGCTAATAGTAAGATTGACACTATTAACGAGATAATCAGTCCTACGGGAAGAATAATCGTGACTGGATTGCCCAATCGGAGGAAAAAGTTAACACCACTCAACACCAGTACCGCTACATTGAGCAGCGCATGTACCCAACCGGCTCTACGCTCACGGACTCTGGATATACGCAGGAAGTCTACAATACCCACTACTGCTGCGGCAATCGCTGAGAGTAATCCCACTCCCAATAACCAAACTGAGGCTCTTGCCCAAAATACATCGTGGGTTAGCCAATAACCGATATCTGTACCCGCTAGCCCACTCAAGAACGCGATCGGGAAGATGACAATAATTGGATGGATAGGGTGACCAAAAATCGCGACAGAACTGGTAATTCCTGTTCCCCGATATTCTGTCTCTCGGCTATCGATGAGGGGTGGAATACTCGGATAAGGAACGTTTTCGCTTTGAGTTTGAAAATCTCTAGTTTCCATGTTTTTCTCCGCATGGTTGTATGGGATTAAATCACTGCTTTATCGTGCAAGTTGAGAAACAGACTCAAATCGGGATTTAAGCCAGTTTCCGGCTTCTTTAAAGTTCTGGCTCAAAGGTTGTTGGGTGTTGAGGAATACGCGGGCGCAATTACGTCCAGGTAGACCGGAAATTGAGCCACCGGGGTGGGTTCCTGCCCCCGTCAGGAATAATCCGTCAATCGGGGTTTGGTAGTTGGCAATTTCGGGTAGAGGACGGAAGAATATCATTTGGTCTAGGGTCATATCAATGTGGTAATGATTGCCTTTGTAAACCCCCAGGCGATCGCTTAAGTCAGCCGGACTCTCCACTCGACGGGCAATAACGGAATCTTTGACGTTTGGTGCATACTCGGCTAACTTATCAATGATCCGATCTGCGACTTGATTCTTGCGCTCCTCTGTCCAACCTGTACCAAATAAACCCGTCCCTTCAGCGCCTCGAATTTGATAGGGGGCATAGAACTCAATCCAGAGAGTATGTTTGCCCTCTGGCGCCATCGAAGGATCGAGGACTGTCGGCACAGCCACCCACAAAGAGATATCCTGTTCAGGAATATGTCCCATGATGGGCAAATTATGAGCCGCTTCTACCTGATTGACCGAGTCGGCAATTAGCACTGACCCCATTAGATATTCATCTTTATGGTCATAAGCTTCAAAACGAGGCGCTTCTGAGAGGGCGCAGTCGATCTTCAAAATGCCGTCATTACTATTGACAATCCGACGCTTGATCCGCTCGTTTAACTCAGGCGCGATCGCTTGGGCATCGGCTGGATCAATAAGCTGAAGAAATAGACGCTGGGCATCAATGCTGGAGATAATCCCTTTTGTCGCCCGATACTCTTGACCCCCTGCAACCCGAACGGCTTCGGCTCGTCCATTGTTGCCGATTAAAATCTGCTCAACCTGCTGATCACATAAGATCGTGCCTCCATGATGGTTTACCAGCTTAACCAACGCTTGGGTTAATGCACCCGTACCCCCGCGAGGTCTGGCGGTACCAGGGTCATGGCGGAGTGCCATCATCATCGCACCCATCGCGATCGTTTTCTCTGCCGGAGAAGCCCCCAGTTCAGAGGCAAGTCTAGCCAAGGGGGCTTTGAGAAATTCTGAGTCAAACCACTCATTTAATGAATCCTTAGGACTTGTCAGCATGGTACGGATCAAGTCCAGGGTGTCATCCACACCTCCTAACAATGAAAGGAGATCTTGCAGGTTATGCAACCCATAGTTCCCTAAAATGTCAATAACCGATTTAGGGGGTGCGTTGAATATAGGAGTAATGGCTTGAATAAGGCGATGCCAAAAGTCCATATACTCTTGATACTTCTGTGCATCACGCTGGTTATAGCGAGCGATTTCTGCACAGGTTTTTTCGACGGAATGATGAGCTAAGAAATACTTGCCATCTGGATGAGGACAGAAAATAGTGGGATCGCAGTATAGATACTCAAGCCCAAACTTGGTTAACTCTAGTTCTTCAACAACCGGTCCTAGGTGAATAAATTCGTGATCGATCGCACAGAGGTTGAAGTAGAAGCCCGGAGCTTCTTCCGGCATGGCTTCCTCAGTTGTAGCGGCTCCACCTGCGATAGAGCGCTTTTCTAGTAGCAAAACGCTGTAACCTGACTTGAGTAAATAGCCTGCACAGACTAAAGCATTATGACCTGCACCGATGATGATGACATCATAAGTTTCCATAAAGTAGAGGAAAGTAGAGGTATTGGCTGATATTTTCCATAAAGTAGAGGAAACTGAACGGTTTGTTGAATCTATCAGAAGGAAGAGGTTTTCTTTGATTCGCAGGTTTTGATAGTTTCGTCAAAGATAAAGTATCGATTGGTTTTTAACTTCACACAAGAAGTTAATTATTCTGCGACAGGTATTGTTGATACCCCAACTTTTCTAGCGCCGCTTGCTTATCCATGACCGATTGAGTTAAACTCTGGCGATACTGCTGCACTCGTTCGAGTAACTCAGATTGCTGGGATGCCAAAATCTGCACGGCTAACAACCCGGCATTTTTAGCATTGCCAATGGCTACTGTAGCCACAGGAATTCCGGCTGGCATTTGCACAATTGAGTAAAGAGAATCCACCCCTTGTAAATGGCGGCTGGGAACTGGAACACCGATGACGGGTAACGGTGTCAGAGACGCCACCATACCGGGTAAGTGAGCCGCACCTCCAGCTCCGGCGATAATCACCTTGAGTCCACGCTGATGAGCACTTTGGGCATAGTCTACCATGCGTTGGGGAGTTCGGTGCGCGGAAACGATCGCGACTTCGCAGGAAACCTCGAATTCTTCACAAATTGCGATCGCACCCTGCATTGTGGGCAAGTCGGAATCACTGCCCATGATAATACCAATTAGGGGGTTGTTATTTGTCATTTGTCATTCGTCCTGTTTGGCTGTTTCCTGTTCAGAGTTCCCTGAATTAAAATGATGCAGGATTAATTATAAAGAATATGATTATTATTAATGCACGAGTACCGGGTTATCCAGGCTTGCAACAAGTAAGGGTTGATGCTGAGGGAAAAATTTCCGCGATCGCACCCATGACTGATATCGCTCCTGATGCCGCTACTCTCGATGTTACAGGAGATTGGCTCTCCTTAGCTGGGGTCGATTTACAAATTAATGGGGCGCTGGGTTTGGCGTTTCCTGATTTAACTCTCCGGGATAACCAGAAATTACAGCGTATTTGCCAATTTCTATCGAATCAGGGGATTGATGGGTTTTTACCCACCTTGGTAACCACCTCGATCAAGAAAATTCAACAATCGCTAGGCGTGATTGCTGATTTTTTAGCCACCTCTTCCCACCATCCGGGAATGGCGCAAATCTTAGGAGTGCATTTGGAGGGACCTTTCTTGCATCCTCAGAAGCGAGGAGCGCATCCTCCAGAGTATTTATTACCACTTAACCTAAAAAATGTCAAGCAAGTTTTGGGGGATTATGGCAAACTGGTCAAAGTGATGACTCTAGCGCCGGAGTTAGACGAAACAGGTGAGGCGATCGCGTATGTGCGTTCTTTAGGAATTACCGTAAGTTTAGGTCATTCCCAAGCAACAGCCGCTGAAGCGGAGGAAGCCTTTGCCTTAGGTGCTTCAATGGTAACTCATGCCTTTAATGCGATGCCGGGATTACACCATCGGCAACCCGGATTACTCGGTGCCGCCATAACCCATCCTCAAGTGCGCTGTGGGGTGATTGCGGATGGACAGCATGTTTGTCCGACAATGTTACAAATTCTACTACAAGCGAGTGGGTATGAAGCGGGATTATTTCTGGTGAGTGATGCTTTAGCACCGTTAGGATTAGGTGATGGGATTTATCCTTGGGATGAGCGTCAAATAGAAGTGAAACAGGGTACGGCACGATTAACGGATGGTACATTAGCGGGAACCACCTTACCGTTATTGGTGGGAGTGCAGAATTTGGTAGAGTGGGGACTGTGTGGAATCGAGAGTGCGATCGCCCTAGCAACGGAGTCCCCTCGACACGCGATCCGTTTACCAGGGATTGGGGTTGGACAACCTGCTAATTTGTTGCGATGGCATTGGCATGAGGAAACATCAAAATTGAGTTGGCAACCTTTGACATTCAATGGGTGATTTGTCATTTGTTAAGGAAGGGAAAACCTAGCTCATGGTAAAGTATTTAAGCTCCGGCTTCAGCGGAGCTTGCCGGAGTACTTCACTCGTCCTCACTCCTCCATCCAAACTGACTCTGTAAGCAACCCCGGTCTAAAGCTTGCCCGATAAGCGAAGCGAAGGGACACGGAGCTTTAGCCAAGTAAGTTAAAGCTGTGCTTACCAGCCTAAGTGCTAAGCGCACTACGTTATCGGCAAGTGTTAAAGAGATGGTGCGTAGATGCGATAGCCAGTCTACTGCTCTAGAACCAAAAAGTTAAACAGTTTTAAGGTCACTGAAACAGTGCTTTTGGATAGTTACCGACTGATAACATTGGCGAGGCTAACTTTACCCCAGAAATGGGAGACAATTGGAGGGGCAACCATACCCCTCCACCCCCTAAAAAATTATGCTTCTTAAACCGCTACCGCGTGTTCCTCCCTGGTCTAAAGCTTGCCCTCAAGCGAAGCGAAGGGACACAGGGTTTCCCACAACGAAGGAGTTTTTATGAACACCGTTGATGATAAAACCGTAGTTAAAGATTATTTCAACGCCACTGGATTTGACCGTTGGCGGCGAATTTATGGCGAGGGCGAGGTGAATAAAGTCCAACTGGATATCCGTAATGGACACCAGCAAACCGTCGATACTGTCCTAAGCTGGCTTAAGGCTGATGGCAATTTAGCCGAGTTATCTATCTGTGACGCTGGCTGTGGTGTGGGAAGTCTCAGCATTCCCCTAGCTGAAGCAGGTGCGAAAGTCTTTGCCAGTGATATCTCCGAAAAAATGGTCGGTGAAGCCAAGGAAAAGGCTGGCGCTAGCTTGGCGAATTCTGACAATCTTAACTTTGCCGTACAGGATTTGGAAGACTTGAGCGGGAGTTATCACACGGTTATTTGTCTGGATGTGCTGATTCATTATCCCCAAGATAAAGCTGATCAGATGATCTCCCATCTTGCTTGTCTAGCCGAGTCACGCTTAATTGTGAGCTTTGCTCCCAAAAACTTTGTATACAGTTTGCTCAAAAAAATTGGCGAGTTATTTCCCGGTCCTTCTAAAACCACTCGTGCTTACCTACACCGCAGAACTGATATTATCAAAATATTGGAGCGTAACGGCTTTTCCATTCAACGCACGGAAATGACCAGTACCCAGTTTTACTTTTCTTACCTCTTAGAAGCAACGCGAAATTCAGATTAAGCGACCTGTAGGAGTACAATATTTCGTGCAATAGATTGGGTTCGTAGTGAGGGCTTTAGCCCTGTCCAGCTAGACGTTAGAGAACTAAAGTTCTCACTACAAACTATTTTCAAGCAAACAAATCAGGATATTGATCCTTTGCCCACATCGGTAAACCTGCCGTTGGATTTTCGAGCTGACGGTTCAGTAGCTCAATAATATTGGGCATTTTACTTAACAAGTCAAAAACCACAATATTGCAATCTAATCCCTTAGAATCTGTAAATCCCCTGACATTTTTATCCAGTTCAAGATAAAACTTGGGATTTAATTCACTACCAAACCCGATAATGACAATCTTCAGTTCATCCTGACTTTTCAGTCTGGCGCTGGTTGTCTGAATCAAGTTCAAAAACTTATCTCTGTCATCAAACTGACCATCTGTGTAAATGATAATAAACGCTTCCCGATTCGCCTCACGATTGGCAAACCATTGATTAATAACTTGCTCAAGTGTGGGTGTAATAAACGTGCTACTATCGGGCTGGTTTTCATCAAAGATGCTGGGAACCTGAGCTGTATCTTCAAGGTAGATGATTTTGTCACAGGGGCGATTCGGACTAAAAAAAGTTAGGGCAATTTCTTGACAAACCTTGTCCCCATCCAGACTGGTTTCATTGAGAATGCGATAGACATGCCCTTCAATGACTTCCGGTAAAACTTTCCAGCGAATATTATTATTAAATTCTGAATCTCTTCTCACCATTGACCCACTTTGGTCGATGAGCATGAAAACATCTCGGTTAAAAAGTTTTTTACTTGGCATACAGTCCCCTTTTTGAATAACGCCCGTATTTTTGGCTTCAATAATCGTTGCTTGATGCAAAATGGGCGGATTGCTCAGCGTAGTAGCCCTTTGTTTTTTGGGGCATTTTGCCGAGAGACCCGATATGAATAGTTTAATGGTTTTTGCCACCCGATTATAAATAGACATCTGAAGTCGCTACAGTCCATCGGTTGATCGACATGGATTGAATTAAGAATTGTTAAGTGTGTTCCAGATATCACATATAGCTGATATGTACTATTATGGAGGTGGTGCTGTCGGTTGGGTTCCCTGCGTCAACCCAACAAAATTTTGGGTTCGCATCCGTGACTACAAACCCAATCTAATGCATAAAATTAGACGTGCCACACCACGACGGTGTGATATGAGCAATTAAATAGGGATTGGAGATGAATATCTCGAATCCCTTGGCATCTATTGAACGATTTTTACAGGTGCTAAAGGCTGAGTTTAGCACCTATTTAACCAATTTAGGCATCAGGCTTTTTTGTTGCGCTTGTGTAAACCGAAAGCACCTGCCATTGCCAGAGTACCTAAGCTAAAGACGGTTCCCGGTTCAGGTACGCTTGCTAAGAGTTCAGCTTGTAACTGGAATTGAACGCCATCACCTGTGCCAACGGGCTTATCTTTACCCAATTTTAGGGTAATGAAGCTAATATTTTGCCACGTTTGGGTATAGATATTGCCATCTGCTCCTGCAGGAACAGGATTTTTCCCCTCGACCAATATCCCGTCAGTTTTAGCATTGGCTAAGAAGTTAGGAACACCAGTAGTGTTAGAAGTCTCGGTGTCGAAATATTTAATAGTGAGTTTCGACAAAGTTTCAGTGAACATGAACTGAAATTTTCCGACTTCCAATTGCCCGTTTTCTTCCTCTACTTCCGAGGGACGATACCAAAACCCTGATGTAACTGTACCTAAATCTCCTGCCCCAAACCGTATAGTGCCACCGTAGTTATTAGCGGTGCTTAGGTCGTCAACAAATAGACGACTGAAGCTACCATCGGGATTTTCTAAACTCTCCACACTTTTGATTAAGTCAGGAAGCGTCACTAATGGACCTATAGGAGTAAAACCAGAATTTATGAGTTGAACTTCGCCTTCCTGTTGAGGAACCAGGGACAAAGCTGAAGCCGAAGGAGCTACGATCCCTACAGTTACTGTAGAGGCGGCAATCAACGTGCTTACAATAGCACAGTTGCTCAAAAAATTTGAAATCGATTTCATAAATTTGTGATTTCCAGGAGTAGATTGACCTAATTGAATGTCTTGAGCATGACCATTTGGCGCCAATTGAGCCAAGGTTGAGCTGAGTCTTGACAAATACTAGCGTTAATTTATGAGATTCTCTATAAAGTTTTTGTAAAGTTAATGTAAAGCTGGTGTAAAGCCTCTTCTCATAGGTGTTAGCGGTGACACGAAATAAAGACGCGACATAGTAAAGACGGGACATGTCCCGTCTCTATTTCATAACATTAATGATTTTGTATTTTACAATACTGTTTTCTTATAAATATGTGGTATCTTATAGAACCATGCTGTACCAGCAACAATTGGAAATTGCTAGAGAACATTGATGTTTGTGAAAATCCCTTAGTTTTGATAGTAGGGTTAACCGAACCTGTGTTCAGGTGCTAAAGTTCTTAACCTTTAGCACCTTCTGGGGAAATTTAGAGATCAGGCTTTTTTGTTGCGCTTGCGTAAGCCGAAAGCACCTGCCATCGCCAGAGCACCTAATCCCAAGACAGTTCCTGGTTCTGGTACATCTTTAATTATCTGGAAGTCAACACCATCACCTGTGCCTGCTGTATCTTTACCTAACTTTAAGGTAATAAAGCTAACATCTGTCCAGGTCTGGTAATAAACGTTACCATCTGATCCGGCAGGAACGGGATTTTCTCCTGAAATTAGCATGGCTTCTGGGTTAATGTCCAGCATGTCAGCAATAAAATTAGGCACTCCCGTTGAATTAGTGGACTCTGTATCGAAATATTTGATTTTTAGTTGAGGAATTAGCTTAGTGAAAGTAAATTTGTAAGTACCAACTTCTAGTTGTCCCTGTTCTTCGCCAACTGAGCCATCAGCATTTGTTTCTGAGGGACGGAACCATGCTCCACCTGGGGTCGTACCACGATCCTTTGCCCTCAGGGTTGCTGTACCTAAAGAACCACCATCATAAACTGAATTAGTTTCTCCTAATATATCAATAAACAAGCGACTCTGTGTCCCACTAGTCTCATCTACCAAACTCTCTATACTTTTTATCCAAGGAAGAAAACTAGGATCTATACATTTGTTAGCATCAAGGCAACCACTTGCACTGCCTGTTACACCCACATTAATTTCCGTTTCCAGATCTTGCGGAGGAAGTAACGTAATCGCTGAAGCCGAGGGTGCCATAAGCCCTACAGTGACTGTAGAGGCAGCAAGTAGCGAGGCGACGGTAGTGGATTGACGGAAAAAAGTTGAGAGAGATTTCATGATCTTGTTTCCTGATAAAGTAGATTGACCTAGTTGTTGGCAAAACTTGAGCTGGCTTCTATAACTGCTTCTGTGATTTAGAGACTCAATAGCTATTTATTAATCCTCTCTTGACCGTTAGCGATAAACTGTGTTTTAGAGCAGTTGTTAGATTTCAGTTTTGCTCGTAGCCGCCAAGTGTTTTTATTCACTAACCAAATAATACCCCTATTTGAGCCGTTGTCTATAAAGTTTTGATAAATTAACAATGAAGCTTGTGTAAAGAATTGGCGAAAAACGTCTTAGACCCCATCGGTCAGTATAGAGATGTTCTCCCGCAACGTTTCTACACCCGGATTTCTCACCGCGATCGCCCTTGGGCTTATACTATCTGAATTGACCGTATAATCAGGGTTTCCGCACTCTGCCCAAATTATGGGTCGGTCAAGAAGGCTCGAAACCTACTCCCTGATAAAGGTTCCGAGGAGTATGAGAGTATGAGGACAAAACTTGTGAGAAATGCAGGCGACAGAGCTTGACGGCTCAAGAGTTGAACAAAAAATCAACAAGATTATATTAAGTTTTGTTAAGTTATGCGATCGCAGAAAGACCATTGATTATAAATTTTCATAAAAATTAATCCACGTCAACTCATAATTGATGAGAGTTTGAGAGTCTATTTTGTATAAGAATAACTTATAGTTATTCATTCAAGCATTGAATTTAATCTATTAAAACGATTACTGCCATGAATAAGGCAAACCCAAAGAGTTTATGTTATTTTTGCCAAAAATGAGTTCAAGCCTACAATGAAATATAACATCAAAGTATTGCTCATAATAGAACAATGTAACCCACGTTGGCAGTCTGTCCCCTTGGAAGGATATAAATACTTTCAAGCAATTAGCCAGATTGTCGAGACAACCCTAGTTACTCATGACAGAAATGAAAAAGATATCAAGGAAATATCAGAACCCAATAATCGCATTGTTTACATACAGGAGATGGATGTCTTAAAGCGTTACTATAGTCTCGTTGAAAATCTCACTTACAAAAACAAAACAAAATGGCAATTATACAATAGCTTAATGTATCCAATATATGCAGATTTTAACCATAAAGTCTATCGTCAGTTTAAAGAAAAAATCCTCAACGGTGATTATGATATTGTACATGCGATAACCCCGATGATACCGAGGTATCCTTACAAAATAAATAAGGTGTGTCAGCAGACTCCTTTTCTGCTTGGACCTGTCAATGGAGGTATTCCTTTTCCTCCAGGATTTAGAACAAAAGCTAGAGAAGAATTTGCTTACCTAAATTTCTTGAGAGCCATCGGTCGATTTTTAATCCCTGGCTACAGAGAAACCTATAAAAAAGCAGACAGAATATTGGCGGGTTCAACTTATACATTGAATCTGTTAAAACGCTTATTTAAAATCTCCGATTCTCGAATTAGTCTATTTTTTGAAAATGGAATTGATTCCCGTTTTGTATTGACCCAAAAGCAGCCAAAACAAGATGCCAAAATTCATTTACTGTTTGTCGGTAGATTAGTTCCTTACAAATGTGCCGATATAGTGATTAAGTCTATAGGTCAATTAAATCCAACGATTCTAAATAAAATTGAATTAACTATTGTTGGGGATGGTTCAGAAAAAATTAAACTGGAAAACCTTGTACAGAAACTAGGGTTAAACGATATTGTTCAATTTATTGGTTGGGTGCCTCAATCCCAAACCCTTGACTATTATCGGCAAGCTGATATTTTTTGCTTTCCCTCTATCCGAGAATTTGGTGGTGCTGTCGTCTTAGAAGCTATGGCGAATGGACTGCCTTGCATTGTTGTAAATTATGGTGGTATTGGTGAATATGTTACTGAAGAAACAGGGTTCAAAATCGAGCCAATTTCCCCTGAGCATTTGACTCAGGAGCTAACTCAGAAAATTAAAATTTTAGTTGAAGATGATCAACTACGAGAATCTATGTCAGTTAAGTCGATTGAGCGAGCTAGACAGTTTACCTGGGAACGTAAAGCCATTGAGATAGTCGAAATTTATGAACAAATGATTAGTGAGAAAAGGAGCCTGGATAAATAATGCAGATAAAGTTATGATTTGTGTTTAGTTATCTAAGCTAAGTTTAAGTTGAATGGCACTGAAATATAGCATTGTGAGTCGCCAAAACCTTTGATATGCCGTAGGGTGGGCATTGCCCACCAGACTTAAGTCAGTGATATTCAAGTTTAAGTTTGATTTATAGGTAGTAAATATTCGGATAAAAATTATGCTAAGCTGGTCAGCTATTATTCCCACTTTAAATAGAGGAGCAATTTTAGAGCGCTCTTTGCCGACAATCGTTGCTCAAACTCGTCCTCCAAAACAAATCATCGTTGTTGATGCGAGCGATGAGTGGGAGTTGTCGAAAACTCGCATTTTAAATTCATTCGCTCTAACCGCTAAGTCTATTGAGTTAATTTATGTAGGCTCTGATAAAAAATCCCTAACTTATCAGCAAAACATTGGGCTAAATTTCTGCGATAGCGATGTCGTATTTTATCTAGACGATGATTCTTTTATGTACATTGATTGTGCGGAAGAAATCATGGAAGTTTATGAGCAAGATGAGGAAGATTTAGTGGGTGGAGTGATGGCGTTAATGGTTCCTCAGCCACCGTCCACCAGGGAAAAGGATCAGAAAAACAGCCCATCTGATAATCCGGTTCAAACGAACAAGCAACCCGACAAACTAAATTTATGGGATCATTTCCTTAAACCATTCCATAAGCTTTGGCATATACAAAACCTCTTTATCCCTTATGACGGAACGTATCATCGCTATGACCTTTCTGAATTAGCCAAGAAAACCTCGATTAATAATGTGGTGCTGTTTCATGGCTGTCGGATGACATTTCGGACGTCAGCACTGAAAGAGATTGGCGGATTTGAGGAATTAATTAGTCGTACAGTTAATGATTTGGATGTTAGCTATCGTGTGTCTCGAACCTCGGCTCTTGTCTTAGCTCGTCGAGCTAAACTTTTTCACGAACAGACAGCCGTTTCTAGAATTAATCGGTATAAAAATTCTGTGCTGGTTATTTTAAATCCGATTGCTTTATTTTTGGCGCACCGAACAGTAAAGCATAGGGTCAATATCTTGGTCGTCCGATTTGCACTCAGCCGCGCCTTGCTAGAATTTCTGCGAGATTGTGCTAATCCGAATCGAGGGTTTCCTCATGCACGCGGCGCATGGTTAGCTCTAAAATTAGTACCTAAGCTGATGCAGATGGATAAGCAGCAATTACGAGAGTGGTATCCGCGTTTTCAAGCGGAATTGCTTAATAAAGAAAATGATTCAAAGTTATTCTCATGACTTTTGATATTCAGTTGAATGACACTAACTTCAGGGAGATGGTATTGACTTAAGGCTGGTGGGCAGTGCCCACCCTACTGGCGTGGCACACATCATTTGATAGATTAGCTTGGGTTCGTAGTAAGGGCTTTAGCCCTATATCCTGTTGCGTTTCCGGGCGGAATTTTCATCCACCAAATAAGGTGTGTCACGCCACTACGAAGCTTGTTTAGGTTATAACTTACCGCTTAGAGTTTCTATGGGAGTAGGATAAAGTTCGGTCATGGCATCATACAAAACTTTGGCACTACGTTTGGCTTGAAACTGTTGAATTACTTTTTCCCGTGCGGCTTGACCTAAACGTATAGATAATTCAGAATTATGTAATAATCGGGAGATGGCATCGGCTAATTGGGTGGGGGCTTGGGGTTCTACCAGTAGCCCATTGACTCCCGCTTCCACAAGTTCTTTAACGCCACCAGAACCTGTGACAACAATGGGTAACTCCATCGCCATGGCTTCCATAATTGCCACACCTAAGGGTTCACGCAGACTGGCAAGGGCAAAGATGTGAGCCTCTTCTAAACAGGCTTTAACCCTGTCTTCCGAAACAGCACCTAAAAGAGAAACAGAGTTGGTTAAACCTAGGGTTTGAATCAGGGTTTCCAACTCCTTTCTATACCCATTTCCACCTTGTTCATCTTCTCCAGCAATTTTTAATTCGGCATTGATTCCTTGTTTTCTCAGGATATCTACAGCCGCAATCAAATCGACATACCCTTTGCAGAAATTGAGACGCCCACAGCTAAAAATCCGGCAAGTACCCTGTCGCCCCCAGGGAGAGTAGGGGCTAGTTCTGGTAAACACATCTAAATCAACGCCCATTGGGGCAATTTTTATTGTTTTCGGCAGATAGTTAGCTAAAGAGTTTTGGACTTCTTCGTATAGCTGTTGGGTAATGACAATTCCAAATGCGGCGTGCTGCCATTTTTGCTCTTGATTAGGTCCGTAGTCTCTTAGAGGACCATGCAACGTGAGGCTATAGGAAAGTTTGGAAATTAAAGCCGCAAACATGGCAATATTTGCCCCATCTGCACAGGAGTGGACATGGAAATGCTGCCAATTGCGGCGTCTGGCTAAATTGGATACTTCCGCTCCAATGAAGGCGAGGGCAAGTAGTCGCAACCTGCCAGAGAGTGAAACATCTTTAGCGGTTAAGATTGCTTGCCAGCAACGGAACCAACCGGGAATACCACAGCGTAGTAGTTCGAGAAGGATACCTAATAGGTTGGCTCTGGGAGGAAAGAGATAAGTGGTGCGTTGTTGTGCCTCTTGAACCCAGGTATGGGACATGAGTTTTGAGAGGGGACGCCGCGTGGAGACAATATCAATATCGATACCCATACGGGTTAGGGCGTTCATTTCTCGCCACCAGAAAATGTGGGTTTGTCCGGGAAATTCGGGAAGCAGGTAACCAATACTCCGATTCATATTCGTTTTGAGTGGTGAGTTGGGTATAGGGGCGGGTTTTACTATTTGAGCATGAGGACAAGGAAACAGGAAATGGGAGCATGTCACCTTTGTAGGTTGGGTAGAGCGTAAGCGAAACCCAACGCCATCGTTAGCCTGTTGGGTTTCGTTCCTCAACCCAACCTACGAGAACATTTTGTGCAAAACTGACATGCTCCCCAGGAAATAGGGAGTATCCAATTTAAATACATATCAGCTTACCTCACCCAGATGTATAGCAATCGCCATAGCGGTTAGGACGCATCTTATGGTAGAGACGCGCCATGGCGCGTCTCTACTCAATCTGCCCTGGCTAGGTATCTTTTTGACTCGATAGCAATTTCACAAGGGATGCTAACCAATAGGAGAGAATCGATATCAAAACCATGAGCCAGATTAGGGGATTCTTGGATTGGGTTCCCTCCTGGAAATTGGCGGGTAAAAACCAGGGTTGAGGGGATAAATCTTGCCAACTATCGCCTTCTACTAGGGTGGATAGACTGCGCCATACGCCAGCCTCTTGTAGGGTTTCTGGTTTCTTAATCCCGGTGACTACGATGAGAATACCTGGGGTTGGTGGTAAATGACAGGTTCGTAGTTCTTCGGCTAACTCCTGTCTGAGCGTCGCGATATTCCGTCCGATTTTGGGGGTGAGAGTCGGCGGTTCACTGGATAGTTGCTGAGGATTTCGTACTACGGTAACCAATCCTTGCATCTGAGGTAATGACACCTGAAAGCCATAGTTACCTCCTAAGCATACCGCTTGATTAAGTTGTGCCACTAGGGGATGATACTCTTGGTCAATTAATGCAGATGCGGCTAAACTTCGCAGCAGGGGTTCGTCAGTCGTTGCACCCACCCAAGCCATGGCGATGCGGATTTGGCGGTCTAGAAAATCGACTCGTCCTTTGGGTTCAAGTCCTGTCAGTAGCAGCAGCAAATGGTTATCCATTAATCGTTCTAACACAACCGTTGGTGTCTCGCGATCGATTAAATGGGTTACTGTCAATCCGATGGGTGGCAATTTGGGTTGAATTGACCCATCGTTACCAACCTGTAGCCAACGGTAATCATAGTCTTGTTCAAAGCCGCGACTCTGGATATAGATATCCATCAGTTTATTCCTATTTGTAAAATAGTTTTGATTTGTATAGACAAATGACAAGTTCTAAAGTGTTAACAATGATTTACCTTGTAGGACAGCAAATCCTTTGTTTGTTTTGCATCCTTGAGCAAACTGCTCTACCGCTTGCTTGAGTTGAGCATCAGGGTTGAAAACTTCCCGCACGATGTTAAATATTGACCAATTGCGATTTTGAATGTAAACTTTTAACAGGAATCGCAATAGATACCGCAGCAACTGCTCACTATCTTGGGGACTATATTTGGCATTAAAACTCGTCTTGCGAAAATAAAATCGGGGTTGATTGAGATTTTCTACCTCGATTTTCAAGAAGACGACACAGCCAACGGTTTGCACCGGAGTTGTGACTACGGCAATTTTATCAGCTCGTCTTGGCTCTTGAAAAAAGTCCAGTAACGGTGCATATTTTTCTTGAATCTGTTTGATGAGATTGTTGGCAGACACTTCATCTTGCATATAAGTTTCACACTTGACAGGAGCCAAAATGACTAACTTGGGTTCATCCAACTTTTGGTATGCTGTTTTAAACAATGTCATAATCTCATCGGGCTTATTTCTCACTTCATGCCATCTACCATTGAGTTCCATCAGCGCTGGCGTATCAATTGCCACGATAACTGCTGCACATTCTCGCAACATCTTCTGCACAAATCGCCTCCCCGCTACATCACTGGGTAAAATATAGCCGCCGGGATAATCTCGAAACTGAAGCCGCAGGTAATCTTTTTTGTCATTTAATCCTAAATCAAAACGGTAAGAGGGTAAGGATTCCGGTCCAGCGACGGCTAGGGTTCCCCGAATTCCTTTGGTGCGTTCATCGGCTTTAAATTCGTAGGTTAAACTTTTGAGTTGGGCGAGATACCGTTCTAGAATTGCTGCTGTTTCGATATCGGGTTTTAATTGCAGATTAGCTTGACGACTGGTTGCCTCAAATTGTTCATACATTGAGGTTAATAATGTGGTTTTACCAACTCCACTGGCACCTAGCATGGTTATATTGAGTTCTTTAGGCATCTTTCTCCATCCTTTGGGTAGAGACGCGCCATGACACGTCTGTAGGGGCGGGTTTAGGGATTAATATTGATTCTTGTCTTAATTTTTATACAAAACCCGCCCTTAATTTTAATATAATTCTCAACAACTCTGTGTATCTCATTTAAAATGTAGGGGCAGTCGTCGGACTTCAGTTAATAGGAAAGCGGAACAAAGCGCTAAAGCGCTCACTACGAGCGAAGCCTCAATTAATTTAAGAATTGGAGTTCTTTGAGTGAGTTAGTCGCTATGGCTTGATCGACTAATGATAGCCACTGCTGACGATCATCGCCCTCTTGATTTTCACCAAACTCCTTCAACCAAACTTGAGCTTTTTCTTGAAAGAGAAAGATTTGCCATTCATTTTTAACATCTTTAGCTCGCAAAACCTGATCGACAAACTCTTCGACTTGGGCAAAAGCGGCTTGACCCGGTTCTCCATAAAAATCCTCTAGGGCATGTTGACATTTAAACAGGGCTTCTTCTTGCAAGGTTTCTAAGTAGGTAAGGATTTCCTTTGCTTTGATTTCCCGCGACTCTGTGGTATTCGATGCAGACAGTCGCAGATTAGTTTTGTCGGGATTTAGATTGTCTAAATGAGGACGAATCCGATAATGAAAGTTTGCCTTGTAGGACATTTCAAAATTTGATAGGGTTTGAAAAGCGTGTTTGAGCCGGACTAAATTATCGGGTATAAGTTCTGCCATGGCTTTGAGAAATGCTGACCCTCTGGCTGGTGTGAGTTCGCCGAAATTTCCTTGATTCACCAGTACCTCAGTTACCTGAGACTTTGCCTGTTCCACATACTCTTTTAACCCCATGTCCATGGCGTGGAAATGTCGGGTGAGATGATTGCGGATTTCATGGAGGTATTTGGCGTAGGTGGTTTGCCAATCCCCTTCTTCAAAACGTCGGGCAATAATTTCGTTCAGGGGTTCCTCGGTGGGAAGTCCGGTATCGCTTTTGCAGGTTTGGATAATCGATTCAACCTGTTGTTTAAAGATATCTTGTTCATCGCGATCCTTGGCGATATCCAGGTGATCTAATAATTCTTCCAGCCCTCGCGTTAGATTTGCCCAGAATTTGTTGAATAGACGCAAGAATTTTCCTTGCTCATTAATGTCGTCAACGATTAATCCTCCTGACCAAACTTGACGAGCTTTTTCTAGTTCGCCATTAATTGAAATTTGCAGTTTCTTAAGTTTTTTCTGATAAATGCGGGCATGTTGCTCGTCTAAATAGGTGATGTTATTTGCCAGATAGTTGAGAACTAAATCAAGAATCCCATTGGTTTCCTCTGGATTAGCACAATCGGCAATTTTGCAGCGGATGACATCAATATGTTTATCGTGGATACTGGTTTGGTGTTTTTGGCAAGCTTCTAGGTTGTCATCGGTTCCGGTGACGTGGTTGAGAATCATAAATGAGCGATTCTCTAGATTATTTAATGCTTCTGCTGCGGTATTATATAAATCTGTATCCCGTTTTTCCCATCCATAGCGGAGTCTATCGGGACGGCGAATAAAAATTACTAAATCTACCTCTTGTCCGATGGTTTCTAGGATGAGTTTTTCATCGCCTAAGCGAGTATCTCCTAAACCGGGTACATCGACTAAGGCAATTTTACCGACATCGGAATTTTTGAAGGGACAGAAGATTTTAACTTCGCGAACGGCTAAATGGTCAAAGGTAATTAGTTCGCCTTGGGGAAAGCGGCGTTGGGCGACATATTCATGAATCCGTTCTTTGGGAATGGGGGGAAGTTTTCGGGGTGCGCCAGACAGGAGTAAGTGTCTGTACATGGGTAAGTGCTTATGATAATCTTCTTTGAGATGCTCATACATTGAGTTTTTGGTCGCATCACTTCCCGAAAATTCCGGTAATGTTCCGGCAAATTCGTCTAAGGTTTGGGGCGGATTCCCTAAGTCTAATTCCTGATAGTAGGGCTGAATGACTTCTTGTAAAAAAGTCTGTTCAGAATGAACGGTTACCTCGGCGTAGGTGTCTCCGGGTTGATGATAAATGGTGCTGCGAACAGCGGTACAAGCGCCGCCTCGGAGGGCGGGAATTTCATCATCGGTGAGTCCACTGATACTTTGGAGGAAGGTACTTTTCCCTTGACCCATGAGTCCAACGACGCCAATATTTAAGGTAGGGCGACAGAAGCGATCGCGAAGTTGATGCAGTTGCTCCAGTTGCGTGCTAATCTGTAAGCGCAATGGGGAAAAGTCGATTTGGGTGAGGCGATCGCACAGTTCCGGTTCGTCTAGTTTATCCTGTAAGATATGACGCCGTTGATCTAGGGAGCGGAGCAAGTCAGTCAGATTTCTCAGATGTTCCTCGACATCGGCGATGCTCTTAACTAAGGGTTGGCGTTGTTCTATAATTTCGGCTATGGTTTCGGCGCGATTAGACATGATAGATTAGACATAATAGTTAATTGGGCGGTTGTAGACGCGGAGAAATCGCTGGGCGGTTAGAAACCGCAGCTACACAAACTTGCACCCGCCTACGCGGGTTTCCCCACCCCTAGTTTTTTCTCTTTCCTGGTCAAGTGTAAGGCTATCTATACATGGTAGCGCGATCGCACAGCTAGATAGAAAAACTCAGCCTGGACATTTCCCGATGCGGCGGTTTCAGTTTCAGCGACAGCCGGAGTCTTTAATCCAATAGAGCCGATAGCAATAATAGCTAATAAAAATAGTTTTTTCATCGTTCAGATTCTCCTCAACGTGTTAACTAACGAATGAATAAAACAGGAGTGGTGTTTCAATTTTCTACTCCCTTGCAACCTGACACTTTTCCTTGTGCCTTCTGCCCTCTGTCTTCTGCCTTATTTCCAGCAAAATTTGCCAATTTTCCCGATAGATTAACAATTTTAGCCGATCGGCAATTTTCCTAGCATCCCCTTGCAGATTAGGATTTGACGTACTCCCCTGGTTAAAACGCAGGGAATTCTTAAGCATGTTGTAGGCATTTTAAAAAGATGCCTCTACACCTTTGTTCCTGCTTCTATGACTCTTGACTATTAACACTTGCTGCAATACTTGAGCATTAACGGTTTTAAGCTCTGGAAATTCCTGTTTAGCGACGGTTAATGCCTTGCACTGCTGTGCATAGCTTGGGTATGGCGCATCGGTGGGAATGATGTATTCAGAAGTGATGGAACAAGCATTAACCTGGCACTTGCGAGAATTCAGCCAATCTTTTCGATCGCGTAGAGCATAGTTCCAAACTTTTCGGCATACTGTTAAGGTATGCTCAATGAGTTGAACTTGTTCGGGTGTAGGAATTGCCTTGTACTCGTAAGTTAAACTTAACACTTGCTCATCACCTCCTACCGTATTTTACCCGTTTTTGTAGAATAATCCGGGAACAAAAGGATAAATTCTTTTTGTCGGTTTTCATCCACTGCGTTTCAACCAGTGGCTCTCAACCTCTAGAATGTTTGGTAGAGGGAGCATCTGTGCCAAGAGAGAGAGTCATGAATCAAACTGAACAAATTCTTTCCCAGTTACCGGGGGATGTCTTGGGAGGCTTGCGGAAGGCTGACCAATTCTGGCAAGCGTTGCGAGACGGTACCACGCCGATTCCTCAGGTGGTTAAGGAATCAATTGAACCTTTGGGAAGCATCGATTGGGATATCGTTATCTGTGGTGGTACCTTAGGCATCTTCCTGGGTGCTGCGTTGCAAAAGCGCGGCTGGCGTGTCGCCGTATTAGAACGGGGGATTTTGCGGGGGAGGGATCAGGAGTGGAATATTTCCCGCCCGGAACTTGAGGTATTCCTAGAACTTGACCTGTTATCGCCTGAGGAATTAGAGGACGCGATCGCATCTGAGTATAACCCTGGTCGGGTGAGTTTTTTGGGTGGAGAGGATGTCTGGGTGCGGGATGTCCTAAATATTGGCGTTGACCCCGTTTTCCTCCTGGATACGCTCAAGTCCAAGTTTCTCGATGCTGGGGGTCAGCTTTTGGAGGGAACGGCATTTGAGGGGGCGGTGATTCATCCCGATGGGGTGCGCGTCGAGGCGGCGGGTGGGTTAAACACTCGGTTGCTGATTGATGCGATGGGCAACTTCTCTCCTATTGTTCAGCAAGTGCGACAGGGGGAAAAACCGGAAGGGGTTTGTCTAGTCGTGGGCAGTTGCGCTCAGGGTTTTACTGAGAATGATACGGGGGATTTAATCTTCTCTTTTACACCCATTCAGAATCATTGTCAATACTTTTGGGAAGCGTTTCCCGCCAGGGATGGCAGAACCACCTATCTATTCAGCTATCTTGATGCCCATCCCCAACGTCCCAGTTTGGGGTTTTTTATGGAGGAATACCTACGGCTATTGCCCGACTATCAGGGGGTGGAACTATCCCAAATTGATTTTAAACGAGTGTTATTTGGCTTTTTCCCATCCTATAAAGAAAGCCCAATTAAAATGCCATGGAATCGAATTTTGCCCGTGGGTGATAGCAGTGGCGCTCAATCCCCTGTAAGTTTTGGCGGATTTGGTTCCATGGTGCGCCACCTCAAACGTTTGACAGAAGGCATCCAGGAAGCCCTTAGCTGTGACGTTTTGACTCAAGACGCCTTGACCCTACTGCAACCCTATCAGCCGAATATTGCCGTTACCTGGATGTTTCAACGGGCGATGAGTGTGGGAGTTGAGCAAAATCTACCCCCCAATCAAATCAATGAGTTACTCACTGGTGTTTTTCAAACAATGGCACAGTTGGGGGATGACGTACTGCGTCCTTTCCTGCAAGATGTAGTTCAGTTTTCTGGATTGTTCCAAACCTTGACACTCATTTCCCTAACTAAACCGGGACTGGTAATTCCCGTAATTCCCCAAGTTGGGTTAACAACGCTGTTAGATTGGATGGTGCATTACATTAATCTGGGTGTCTACAGTGGCTTATATCCATTAGGACAATTCATGAGCAAACCAGTAAATCGATTACCCCCGACTTCCCAATACTATTACCACCGTTGGCTGGATGCATGGCGCTATGGTTCTGGGGGGGATTATTAATCTGACTTGGCACAGGATGGTGGGGGAGATGAGGGAGGCTGTAGAGACGTAGCATGCTACGTCTCTACAAAATTGATTGCTGGATCATTAGTCATTGGTTATTGAAAGGCGACTTCAAACTAAGGGCAAATGGCGAAGGACTAAGTAAGAAGGGACTATGAAAAGATGGAAGCGCCTGACTGGAGCTGGCCGCAAACTTAGCATCACCACCAAGTTTGCGTTAGCATTTATTGCGCTACTGGTGTTAATTGGCATTGTGTCAATGACGGGCTTTGTCTCTCTGCGGCAAATGCGTAATGAGACAGAAGCGGTGCTTCTAACCAGTATTGAAGTTCAACGGCGCGGATTTGAAATGGATGCGGCGTTACGCAATGCCCGTCGCGTGGAAATTGATTTTTTTTTACGGTGGCCCAGTATTAATTTTTCCAGTACCAATCTGAATGAGTTTCGCGAAAAACACCGCCAAGAGATTAACAAAGTTATCGATATTAGTAGCCAACTGCAAGAGCTTCTGGCTCAGGTTCAGGGGGGGATATTTAAACGGCAGAGTAATCCGGATTTAGTCGAGTATGTGGAAATTGTCGAGCAATATTCTCGGAGTTTCCAGGAAACGGTGGGTTGGGTGAGTAATTTGGGGATTGATAATGTTGGCGTCATCGAGCAACTAGAACAAAATTCAAACCTATTGCGGAATCGACTGCAATTGGCAGAGGCTCAAGAGTTGATCGAACTTGTCGAGGAAATGCAGTCCTATGAAAAGGAATATTTATCTACTCGTCAGCCTGCAAAAATGGAGTTGCTGAATGAAACGGCGAAAAGGTTACGTGAGCAGATTAACGCAAGTGCTAAGTTTAATGCGACGGAACGGAGACAGGCGTTAAGATATCTAGATGCTTACCAATTGGTTGCCCAAGAGATCGTTCAAATCGATAAAGAAATTCAGGATAAAATTCGCAATTTTGATCAACAGGCACAGGCACTAGCCGATAAATTGATCGACTTGGCAAAGGCGGAGACAAAGCGAGCGGGTTCTACCATTGAGCGCACCAGTTCTACGGCAATGGTATTATTAGTTGGTGCTGTGTCGGTGGCATTAATTGCGGCGGTAATTATTGCTAAACAGTTTGCCTCGGCGTTAAAAACATTGGATCGGGAAACCGCAAAATCAGAACACCTACTGCTGAATGTTTTGCCAGAACCTATTGCCCATCGTTTGAAGCGAGAAGAGCGGACGATCGCGGATCATTTTAATGAGGTTACGGTACTCTTTGCCGATATTGTCGGGTTTACCGAGTTGGCGTCTCACACCTCACCGATTGAGTTGGTTGAGATTTTGAATGTGATTTTCTCAGAGTTTGACCAACTGGTTGAGGCACATCATTTAGAAAAGATTAAGACGATTGGTGATGCCTATATGGTGGTTGGGGGGCTACCGATGCCCATGCTCAATCACACGGAAGCGATCGCGGATATGGCGTTGGATATGCAACGGGTGATTGAGCAATTTTGTCAAGAAACCGGGAAGTCTTTTAGTATTCGCATTGGCATTCATACCGGACCCGTGATTGCGGGGATTATTGGGATTAAAAAGTTTATTTATGATTTGTGGGGAGATACGGTAAATATTGCCAGTCGCATGGAATCCCACGGCTTACCGGGGAGTATTCAGGTAACGGAAGACACTTATAAACGCCTCAAGCATCGCTATTATTTTGAAGATCGCGGTCTGATTCAAGTCAAAGGGAAGGGGGAGATGAATTGTTATTTGCTCAGGGGAAGAAAACAGAATTCCCCAACAATTGAATATATTGAATTATAAGCGAAGACTTTTCCGATCGTCGTGAATTGGCTGTAGGACATCATTCGCTTACCCCATCTCCTTAGGTTGAATGGTACTGACTTACCATGCTGGTGGGCAATGCCCACCCTACGGTATATCAAGATTCCAAAATGCTTAAGGAGGGTGCCATTCATTACCCTTAGGTTCGTAGTCAGCACGAAGCGTAGCATAAGCACCAAATTTCCGTAATTCTACGGTAGCGATCGCACCTGTTCATCTTGCTTAATCTTAATATCAGTAGAAATACGGAGTCTGAGACAGGGTGTCATGGTGAGATGCAGACAAAGTCAATCATGTCGGGGAATTTGTGTCACCGCAGGAGTTGCGATCGCGTGGGTTCTATCCCATTGGACAATTCCTACCTTTGCCCAAGTTAATCCTGATTCTACTCTAGGAGTGGAACAGTCTGTGGTGACGCCGGATGTAATTATTCAGGGAATTCCCACCGATCAGATTGATGGGGGGGCGATTCGAGGGACAAATCTATTCCACAGTTTCTCTGAGTTTAATGTGGGGGAGGGACAACGGGTTTATTTTGCCAATCCGATGGGAATTGATAATATTCTCAGCCGAGTGACGGGTATGGATGTTTCGGATATTTTGGGAACCCTGGGGGTTAATGGTGGAGCAAATTTGTTTCTGATGAATCCCAATGGGATTGTTTTTGGTAAAAATGCCCAGTTGGATGTTCAGGGTGCGTTTGTGGCGTCTACAGCACAGCGTTGGGTGTTTGAGAATGGCACAGAATTTAGTGCAACGAACCCCCAAGCACCGCCATTACTAACGATTAACCTGACGCCGGGATTGCAATATGGCTCGAATTATCAAGGCGCGATCGCAAGTTCTGGTGGTTTAGCTGTTGGTGGGGATTTGATTCTCGCGGGTCGAAATCTCAACCTCCAGAATCAGGTACAAGCTGGGGAGAATTTGACTCTATTGGCGACGGATACGGTGAAAGTGCGCGACAGTATAACGAATCCGTTTATTGCTTCAGCCATGGGTCAACTGTTGATGCAGGGGAATCAAACGGTCGATATTTTTGCCTTAAATCATCCCGATAGTGGGTTATTTTCCGGTGAGGATATGGTGCTGCGTTCTGGTAATACCGTTAGTGCGGATGCTCACTTCTGGAGTGGTGGGAATTTTCGCATTGAACAATTAGATAGCAGTTTAGGCAATTTGTCAAGTCCTGATGACCCAGTGATTCGCGCCAGTGGGGATGTGAGTTTTCAAGGCTACAGGGGAGGCTCACTGCACATATTAGCAGGGGGTCAAGTGGAGGTTGAACGCGGTATTATCATCACGGGTGCAGACGCTATCAATGGTTTGAGTGAAAATGTGATCCTTTCTGATGGTACTTCAGTAGCCATTAATGGTCAGACTCAACCAACGGTTGATATTAGAGCTGGAACTACAGCTTTTGGTATCCCAGGAATTATAGGGAATGGTTCGTTTGAACCTGCACCACCTGAGACGAATACGTCTCCAACCGGTAGCGATATTCGGATTAGAGGTGGTATTGACATCAATGCTGAAGATGGCATTGTCTTATTAACCAATCAGTACCAACCTAATCCTTCATTATCTGGGGGAGTCATTAATGTGGGAGTAATTTTAACGAACGATACTGTGCAGTTTTCTGGTAACAGTGGTTCAGTATTTATTGACTCCAGAGGGGCGATTGAAGTCGGCAGGATTGATACGAGCAGCGGTTCTGGGAATGGTGGATCAATCACTATCTTATCTGACCAAAGGATTACGTTTACCGGTGATGTTGACTCTTCGGTCAGGTCGGTTTCTGGTGTTGGTGGCGATATTCGTATTACGGCTCAAGATCAAGTTTCTCTCATAAACGCCAATACCTTGATCCGCAGCAATACGACTGGTCAGGGTAAGGGAGGTGATATTGACATTAATGCTAGGTCGCTTTCCCTCAGCAATGGGGCTGGAATCTTTACTGTAACTCAAAGTGAGGGAGAGGAGGCGGGTCAGGGAGGTAATCTCACAATTAATGCTACTGAATCTGTGGAATTAATCGGTGTAGGTCAACGGGAAAATAGCGATGATTATGTAGGTAGCAATTTGCAAGCCAGGACTTTGGGAGATGGTGATGCTGGAGATTTGACAGTAAACACAAGGCAATTAATTCTGCGAGATGGTGGTGAAATATCAACGGCTAATTGTGGAAACGGAGCAGTTAGTCGGTGTGGTAGAGCGCAGTCAGGAACATTGAGGGTGAATGCTTCTGAATTTATAGAATTGTCGGGTACACCAGACATAGAAAATCCTCGTCCCAGTGGTTTTTATAGTCAGAGTTTGCTTGATGGGGATGGCGGAGATATATTCATCGAAACAAGGCGATTGATTATCCGGGATGGGGCGCAAATTGCTGCGGCTGCTGAAGATACCAGTAGTGGTTCGAGTGGAAATATAACAGTGACAGCCTCAGATTCTGTAGAATTATTTGGCACAAGACCCGATGGGACCGCTGGCGGTGTTTATACTTTCACGCTTAGTTCTGGAGAAGGGGGAAAACTGACGATTAACACGAGACAATTCAGGGCGCAGGATGGAGCTGCTGTCGCTACGAGTACGAATGGCACAGGGAATGCAGGAGATTTGGAAATAAATGCATCCGAGTCTATGGAACTTATTAATGCGGAGGTTCGCGCCAGAACGACTTTAGATGTTATAGATGCGGGTGATGCTGGCAATTTGTCGATTAATACGAACCAGTTAACTGTGCGGGATGGCGGCTTAGTAACAGCTAGCACTTTTGGTTCAGGTGAGGCGGGAACGTTAACAGTTAATGCGGATGATTTTGTCCAGGTTATTGGCACTTCCGCTAACGGTCAAACGTCCAGCCGTTTGTTTTTGGATTCTACGGGTAGCGGTAATGCTGGAGGATTGGAGATTAATACAGGAACATTAATTGTTGAAGAAGGAGGGCGAGTTTCCGCGACGACATCAGATCAAGGTCAGGCGGGAAATTTGATTGTTAATGCCGATTCTGTGCAAGTTATTGGTACGTCGGCGAATGGTGAAAATTCAAGCAGCTTGTTATTTGATACGTCCGGTTCGGGTGATGCTGGCACATTAGATATTAACACAAACCGATTAGTGGTTCGAGATGGGGCGAGAGTTTCTGCTGTTACCTCTAGCATAGGTGAAGCGGGTAAACTTAATGTGACGGCGACTGAATCGGTTGAGGTTATTGGTACTGCTTCTGATGGGATAACTCCCAGTCGCTTATTATTTGATTCGTCAGCTTCGGGAACGGGAGGAAATGCGGGAGAATTAACCATTGATACAAGTCGGTTAATTGTCAAAGATGGAGGATTGGTTTCAGCGACAACGGCGAATACCGGGGAAGCGGGAAAACTAGCTGTAAATGCGTCTGAATCGGTAGAAGTTAGTGGTACAGCTTCTGATGGAATCACTCCTAGTCGTTTATTGTTTGATTCCTTAGCCACAGAAACCGGGGGAAATGCAGGAGAATTAACCATTGATACGAGTCGGTTAATTGTCAAAGATGGAGGATTGGTGTCAGCGACAACTGCGAATAGCGGGGAAGCGGGAAAACTAGCCGTGAATGCTTCTGAATCTGTGGAAATTATCGGTACGTCGGCGAATGGTCAAACGCCTAGCCGTTTAGTCTTCGATTCTTCGGGTTCCGGTAATGCGGGAGAGTTGAAGATAGACACTGAACGATTAGTTATCCAAGGCGGTGGACAAGTATCCGCGACAACCTTTGACTCCGGAGAGGGCGGAATTATAGACGTTAACGCCTCGGAATCGGTAGAGGTTAGGGGTACAGGAAGCGGCTTATATTTTGAGTCTCAAAGTTTGGCGAATGCTAGAGGAATCACCCTGAATACGGGTCGTTTAACCGTGGAAAATGGGGGACAATTAACTGTGAGTGGTAGCGGTTCTGGCACGTCCGGTGACTTGGAGATTACCGCTGATTCTATCTTTTTAATCAATCAAGGACGCCTGCGGGCAACGACAACTGCCAGTGAAGGGGGTAATATTCGTTTAGATGTGGCAGATTCTATTATTATGCGCTTCAATAGTGAAATTGCGGCGGAAGCGTTTGGGACTGCCAATGGCGGCAATATTACGATTAATGCTGGGGGAATTGTTTTGGCAATTCTCTCGGAAAATAGTGATGTCGTTGCTAATGCATTTGCGGGTCAAGGTGGGACGATTTCGGCGACGGCTTTACTAATTGAAGGGTTTCGCCAATTTGAAGACCGCCGCACTTCAGAGAGTGACTTCACCGCTAGTTCAGAATTGGGGATTGATGGGACAGAAGAAATTAATACTGAAACTCGACCTCAACCTGAACCTTTACCCCAGTTACAATCTGTAGACCCAATTGAACCAAGATGTCAAGTGGGTCAACGGCGTGGAAGCAATGAATTTATTATTTCCGGGCGCGGGGGTTTACCGCCCAATCCAATTGATAATGGCAGTTATAATCAGGGTTGGGTTGATTTCCGTGATCCGATAAGTTCAACAGAAAATCGGGTTAATTCCGGGGTAAATAATCCGCAAACGGCGACAAAATCAACTCAGATTATTGAAGCGCAAGGATGGATTATTAAGGAAAATGGAGAGATAGAACTGGTGGCGACAGCACCGAATCCCACGCTGTATAGTTCCTGGCAAACCCCGATTTGTCCTGCACCTAATGAAGCGATTGTCCCGTAGGGGCGCACGCGACCTGCGCCCTGCACCAATGGTGTGCGCCCTTTCCCGGCGCACGCCCTGGATGGCTTCTAAAGATACTCAACACGCCCAACTATTTCCTTGGGGGTATAAACTTCATAAATCAGCACCAAACTTTCAATAATTTGTCCAATCGAACGAGTTCCTTGTTGACAATAAGCAATACCCGGATGATCGCTGGTCAAACTAGCAATTCTCAAAAAATCATCATCTTGAGTAAAAAGTACTCGTTCCTCTTGACAAATAAATGCTAACTGCGCCTGATCACTTTGAGTACGTAAACCAACTTCAACTGTTGTTGTCACATCAATACCCCGACGACGTAACTCACGAGCAATAACAGATTTAACCTGCTCATCTAAGTGAAATCGAATCCGATTACTCACCGCGAATAGCTCTCAACTTTTCTTGGAGAGGGGAAGGAGGACTATTGCGCTTCATTTGTTTAACATAAGCTTCACTTTCGGCTGTATGACCGTCAATTTCTTCCCGATGATCGTAATAATACGCAATAGCAGCATAAACAGATGCCAAGGATAAATCATACTCCTGAGCAATATCTTCTAGAGATTCCCCCATCTCTAGATAGAGTTTTGCAATAGTAGCCACTGGCATTCTTGTACCAGCAATGCGAGGTTTACCGAAGCAATAGTCAGGATCGATGGAAATATGTTCTGTGCTTATGGATTGAAGCCGCATGTTGTCGTCTTTGGCAAGAATAATACTTTAGTGATTCTATCATATTATGTGTACAGTAGAGAGAGGAGTTCTCCGATCGCCAAGTTATGATTACACCCCAGTCTGTATGGCATCATCTGAAACGATTCCTTAAATATGGGCTTATTGGTATCTGTTTCACTCTATTGATTGGCTTGGGTCAAACTTATCTCACTCGTCAATCGGCACTCAGTACAGAACCCCCGCGAATTCTTAGCCAAAGTCCTATCGTTGATATCAATACTTTAATTCAACAAGGTCAAGGTTATTATAAAAACGGACAATTTACTCAGGCGGCAAGTCTCTGGCAAGAAGCTACATCCCAATTGGCTGATGAAGGGAATCAACTCCAACAAGCGAGAGTCTTAAGCTATCTGGCTTTGGCTTTTCAGCAATTGGGGAAATGGCAAGAGGCGAAAGACGCGATCGCGACAAGTTTAAACCGACTGCAATCTCTGCCAAATTCCCCGGAAAAAAGCCTGATATTGGCTCAAGTTCTTAACAATCAAGGGCATCTACAACTCTCTCTGGGAAACGCTGCTGATGCTCTAAAAACCTGGGAAAAGGTACATCGCCTCTACACCCGCTTGGGAGATGAAACCGGAAGCATTGGCAGCTTAATTAACCAAGCTCAAGCCTTGCAAACTTTAGGACGGTTACGGGAGGCATTTAAAACTTTAACTCAGGCAACATTGCACCTGCAAAGTCAACCCGACTCTTTGCTTAAATTTACGGCTTGGTCTCATTTGGGAGAATTGCTGCGGGTTGTGGGTAACTCTAATTATTCAGATCCCAATTGGTCGCCATTAAAACAGTATTTTAAGTTAGATGATTTAACCAATTTAGAACAAGCCAGAAAATTGTTAGATAAAAGTTTGACTCTGGCGCAAAAATTGGAAAATCCCCAAGCTATTGCTGAGGCTTATTTCCGGTTAGGCAACTGGGCAAACGATACCTATAATCACCAGCGCAGTCTCTACGAAAGAACTCGCCCCTCTCTACAGAACATTCAACCTGTTATGGATGCTGTTGCCCAAGCTGCCGATTATTATCAACAGGCAATAACTCGATCAAATTCGTCCCTAATTCTCATCCAATCTCAGTTAAATCACCTGAGTATTTTGCTCAATACCCAATACTGGTTGCTCAATCAGCGTCACTGGTCAAATGCTCAGACATGGTGGCAGGAAAAGATTGAGCCACAACTCCCGAATTTAATCCAAATTCAAACTCAAATTACCACATTACCCACCAGCCACACTGCCATTGATTGCCAAATTCAGTTCTCCCAACTTATAGTTACCTTGAAGCAAATTCAGCAAACGGTTAGCAAAAACGCGGCACAAGTTTCCCAAATTCATCGCCACATATTTTGGCAAAAAATGGACACCGTATTAACCACAACGTTTGAGAAAAATAAACAAATTATTCAACAAGCCCACGATTTAGATGATCGGCGAAGCGAGGCGTATGCGACAGGAATTAGTGGTAAACTATACGAATGGAATCAGAATATTCAAGAGGCACAAAATTTAACTAATCAAGCCATTCAAATTAGCCAATCAATTCAGGCGTGGGATATTGCCTATCAATGGCAATGGCAACTGGGGCGTTTGCGGAAATCCCAGGGAAATATTGAAGGGGAATTGGGTGCGATCGCGGCATATCAAGCCGCCGTTAATACAGTCAATACGATTCGCCCAGATTTAGCTACCCTTAACCCTGATGTTCGCTTTTCCTTTCGAGATGAAATTGAACCGATTTATCGAGAATTAATCGATTTGCTTTTACGAGATGAAACGCCATCGCCTCAAAACTTAATTCAAGCCAGAGACATTTTAGCGCAACTGCAATTAGCCGAATTAGAGAACTACTTACAAGAAGCCTGTGCACCATCTACCCCGGCGTTAATTGACCAAATTGTAGACGAACACGCCCCCAATACGGCGGTTATTTATACCATTCTTTTAGACGAGCGATTAGAAGTCATTCTCAAACTACCCCAGCCATCGGAATTTGACGAGGTTACACGCAATGACTGTAAACAATGTAGAGACGCGCCATGGCGCGTGTCTACACCCTGGCGCGTCTCTAAAATTAATCTCAATCATTCTAAATCTGCAACCCACCCAACCTTACAACACCATCGCGTCAAGCTTTCCCCCCGTCAAATAGAAGAAACTGTCGATCAACTCCGCGCTCAACTTATCAATCCCCAGCGTAGTTCTCGCTATACTAAAGAAATTCAAAATACATCTCAACCGATCTATAATTGGTTAATTGCTCCCTTTGAAACTCAGCTTAAAACTAATGGGATAAACACTTTAGTTTTTGTCCTAGATGGAGCCTTACAAACCGTTCCTATGGGAGTGCTTTGGGATGGGAACCAGTATCTAGTTGAAAATTATGCGATCGCGCTGAATCGAGAACCCCAGTTACTCGCCCCTGTACCCCTCTCCCAGCAACCCTTACAGATGCTGGCGTTTGGATTATCTCAGGTGCGATCAGATTTCGCCCCCCATAAAAGCTTTCAACCCCTCGCCAATGTTGAAGTAGAGTTATCACAAATCCCCTCAGATGTAAAGCTACTCAATGATGCATTTACCAGTCAAGCCTTGCAAAATCAAATCAACGCCCGCCCCTTTTCTATTGTTCACTTCGCCACCCACGGACAATTTAGTTCTAATCCCAATGAAACCTTTATTTTGGCATGGGATAAACGGATTCAGGTGAATGAATTGAGTCACTATCTCAAAAGTCGCGAGGAAAGTTTACCTGATCCGATTGAACTGTTAGTTTTGAGTGCTTGTCAAACTGCCAATGGGGATAGTCGGGCGACATTAGGGTTGGCGGGAATAGCGGTTCGTGCTGGGGCGCGGAGTACCATTGCTACGTTATGGGAAGTGAATGATAAATCAACCACTGATTTTATTAGATTGCTCTATCAACAGTTAACCAATTCTACGGAACCGATGAGCAAAGCGGAAGCGATACAGATGGTTCAGAAGGAGTTTTTAGGGAATGCGAATTATCAGCATCCTTATTATTGGGCACCCTTTGTTTTAATCGGAAATTGGCTCTCGTTGTTTCCAGGATGAATTTGTCGTGGTGTAGCGCACCTAATTTAATAGGTTAAAACTGTAGGGGCGCAAGGCTTGCGCCCATTCAACCTGTAAAATCTATTTCACAGCTGATGGTTTGGTTGTTGGTGTCAGGATTATGTTTTTTTAACGCAGAGGTACGCAGAGGTTGGCGCAGAGGTACGCAGAGAGGGTTTGTAGTTGTTAGGCAATTTTTTAGATTGTCAGGTAAGGGGTAAGGTGTGAGGATGTTCTCTACTGTTTTTCCAAGGTGCAGCAGGGAAGAATTGGCTTTTCGGTAAGCTGTTCCCAACCGATAAATTCTAATAAATCTGCCCAGGCTGGCTCGGTTTCTTGGGGCTTTTGGCGGTGAAGGTTGGCTAATTCGGTGACGGTATCAAACCATAAACTGTTTTGAGCATAAATGATAACTTTGTCTTGGGGAGTGTTACTGTTCAAGGGTGTCTCAACCTCTACCCGTTTAATCCACCCATCAACAAAAAAATTAGGTGTTGAGGCTTGAGTCTGGCAATAGAGTTTTAGTGACCAATAATACCATTTACCGGGTTCCAGGGGGGGTTCATTGGTGGGGATGGCTAGGCTAACAATTCCGGGAGTTTGGGGTAGATTGAATTGAAAGTTGGATTGATAATCGGCTTCATTTTCGAGGCTAAAGTTGGCGAGTTTAGCTGAGGTGGCTGTGGCTGGAATATAAAACAAAAATGTTGGATGTTGACTCTGGGTTAATCCCCAAACATGAGTTTCTGATAAGCTGATTCCGGGTTTTTCTATGGCGGGAACAAAGGCGACTAATTGATTATCGGTTTCGGCGGGCTGTGCGTCACAGGGTCCACGGGTTCCTGAATCCGATTGTTGTCCAGGTGTGTCTTTATCCGGTGGGGGTGGCGGTTGGTTGAAGATGAGGGCGTCGAGGGGCGATCGCTGGGCGATAATGAGAAGGGGTATGATGGTGAGGTTGAATGGTTTGTTGGTCATTTGTTATTTGTCCTTTTTATTTGTTTTTTGTTAGAGTGTAGTGACTCTTCGAGGGGTGTAAAGGGCTAAGGTTCCTTTACTACAAACAATTAAGGCAACAGCGGATGGTACAATGGGTATCCAATACCCGTTAATTAATAAGACTAAACTGAGTCCTGATAATAAAACTAATGATGTACCGATGGCGAGGATCTGGTATCGGCGTTTTTGGATGAAGCCAACTAATAATCCGCCGACTAAGGAACATCCCCCAATCCACAATACGTCACTCCAGAAATGTCCTGGTTGAATTAAGGGACGTTTATCGAGTACCGCGCTGAGAATCTGACTCACGCCATGCGCCTGAATTTCTAAGCCGCGCATTTCTCCGTAAGGGGTATGGAAGCTATCTTTTATGCTGGTGGCGGTAACGCCAATTAATATTACCCGATCCTTGACCCATTGGGGATCAATTTCATTTTGGAGAACTTCTGTCAGTGTCACGGATTGGGCGATGGGTTGAACCGCACGGTAGTTTAGGATAATTTGTTGACCTCTAGAATCATAGCGTTGATATCCGCCAGCACGGGGTTTTAAATCGGCAAAAATAATATCTCTAAGCTGTAAGTTGCCGTTTTTGGCGGTAAATGTTGGTAATATATTCTCGGCGGCTAAATAGCGAAACGCGAGTTGAACATTCAAGGCGTAGGGGGTGAGACAGGGTGAGGTTGAGCTAACCCTTTGATATAATAACTGGCGGCGTATTAGACCGATTTCGGTGTTTTTGCTGTCCACCAATACATTACTAAAGCCGAGATTTTGCCACGGAATATCGGGGAAAGAGGCGGTTCCTTTATCGCTTTCACTGCTAACTTTACAGATATGAATCACCCGATTGGTTTGGCGCAGATAGGTGGGTAAATCGGTGGATGATTCTCGCCGTGCGTCGCGATAATGAATTGGGTTATCTCGATAGATGTCTAAGCCAATTACTCGCGGTTGCATCGATTCCAGTTTCTGCAATAATTTGACTAGCACGTCATCGGATAAAGGATGGCGGTATTTGTTGATATCGGCTTCGGTTATTTTCACCAGCAATAGGCGCGAGTCTAAGGCTTCGGTTGGGCGCAACCGGATTAATCCATCCAACCCTTGCAATTCTAACCCTTGCAATAAACCCAGCGATCGCACCCCAATCACCACAACGCTGACAACCCCACTGATGGCGGGAATTGTCCAAGCTGGGGTCTTGACAGAATGCTCAACTTGTGCTGTAAGTTGGGTGTTGAGCCATTGGCGATTAAAGATCGATTTATAGATAGGGTTATGAACTCTGAGTTTACCCTGACGTTGAATCACCAACCCCGATAGCAGCAATTGCTGTTGTTCGTGACTCTCATCGACGAGGATTTCCCCCCGTTGTAAGATTTGCTGATAGAGGTGGAGTAACGCTGTTGCACCATGGTGACTGAGGAGGATGCGATCGCGTATGGTTCTCAGATGTTCGGGATGATCCGTGAATTCCCAGTTTACCAGAATCTGCGATCGCACGATTTGTTTCACGAATTCCCATTCATTGGTGTCGGGGCAAATTTTACCCATAACGCTTCTCGATAAAACCCCAAACGCCACCCAACCCGCCCGACTTATTGCCAGGGTTTTCCCCATAAAATTATCGCCGAAATCGATAACTCGCCTCAACCCATCCTTGTCGATAACACTGTCTAACTGAGAGTCACAGGACAGTTGCACCAACTGACACAATTTTTGCGTCAGAAACGGTTGACCCGCCGTCCAATATAATATCGCTTCCAGCACCTTTCGCGGATGCTTAACCCTTCCTTCAAACCCTTTGGTTAAAATCAGCGCTTCATCCAGTTTAAACCCCTGTAATTCAATCGCTTTGCCAATATTAAACGGTGTTTTGGTTTTATCTTGGATTAAATCCGATGGACTGGCTACCCCCAATAATGCAAAGGTTAAACGCTGACATCGCTTCTTTGTATCTCGTCCATTATAGTAAGCTCGAATTAAGGCAAAAAAATCATCTGTGGGGAATGATAAACTCAGCGTAATATCAATTTCATCAATAAAAATAACTAAATTTTGAGTAGTAATATCCAGCACAACCGCTTCAATAAACTCCCCCAACCGCTGCACAGGTGATAAGGAGTCATGATCATCCCACCACTGTCGCCATTTGACGCGCTTCGCCAGTCGCAATTCACTAACTAAACGATAAGCAATTCCCTTATACCATTGCTGTTCATTCGCCTGACGCCCAATGCGAGTTAAATCAACCACCGCACAGGCAATTCCTGCGGATTCCAGGCGTTTTTTGGTTTGCACTCGTAAACTAGATTTACCCATTTGTCGGGAATTTAGCACATAGCAAAATTCTCCTGCTTTTAATCCTTGATAAAGTTCTTGATCAGCAGAACGCATCACATAACTCGTCGCAGTCGGCGGTAAACTTCCGCCAACATGATAGTCATTTGTCATTCACCCTCCCTCCCTCGTTTCCCTCGTTCCCAGATCTGAAAAGGGAATGCCATTGGCGAGGCTTCGCTTCCCGTCAAAGGCTAAAGCCTTTACTACGAACATTAATTAATCCTCCGCCCAATTCGCCAATCTAGAGCCAAAATAGTCACGATAAAGCTCACATCTGATTCTTACCTTGTTTCCAGTTAAATGCACCAGTCCCAAACTTTCAAGCTGATAGGCAAGTTTTGACGCCAATTCTACACCATTGCTTGCCTCCACCACCTCTTTTAGCGCCGGAATCAATGCTGGATTATCCTGCAAATCTCGCCAAATCTTTCGCAAATAATTTCCATAAATCCCCGCATCCGTCGCCGCTTCATTGAATAGCCGTTCGATTGTGGTATTTCGGAAAGTCTTTAGTCCAACTAACGCTTGCTTAATTAAACCAGGATGTCCTCCCACCCTATTGATTAATAAACTGACATCAGCCTTACTTAATACCTGCCCATGCTGTTGTGCTAATTCAGTTACTTGTTCGGCTGTAAATTCGGGTAGAGGAACGGTTAATCCTACATTAAACGGCGAGTGATTGATATCCAGCGGAATATAAGCTTCCGTCGAATGAGACACAATCAATCGCAGTTTTTGCCAATTATCGATAATTTTACTATCTTCATGCCATGCCCGCAGCATACCGAAAAAGTCTTGGGCAATAGGCAAATGAGGAAAAAGGCGATCAACCGTATCCAATCCTAAAACCAGGGGACTATCGATTTGCTCTAATAAATAGTCCTGAAAATAAGCTGAGCAGTTATCATTACTACTCAGATCCCCATCCCAATATTCCTGGATTTGTAGCGGTTTTTGTAGTTGACGACTGACATTCATACACAACCAACGCAAAAATTGATCCAGATCTTGCACCACCGATTCTTCCGGTTGACATAAATTTAAATAGACTCTGTGATAGCCTTGTTTTTGAGCCAAATTCAAAACTCTTGCCATTAACTCCGTCTTCCCCATTTGCCGTGGTGCCTTAATCCGAATCAATGCACCCGGTTCACAAATAGTTTGATAACAGAGGGATTCAATCGGGGGGCGTTCGACGTAAGGATGATTTGCGATTGGAGAGGGGTGAAGAAAAGCCGTTGCTTTTATCACTCCTTTGCCATCGCCTTGACAGAGGATATACCCTTTTTTTAGCCAATCTCGGACGAGCTTAAATTTTCCCTTTTTATCAGTATTAAGCTGAGGGCAACTGGTGACTAAATGAGTATAAACTCCCTTTCCCAGTCGCCGTTGCAGCGTCACTTCACTAATATTCAAATCCTGCGCCACCTGATTATCAGATCGTGGCAAATTCCGCTGATTAAACCGAACCAGGAAAGCTTGTCGCTCATCTTCTTCAAACAGATCATGAGCATCAGCGACTCGTTTTAGAAATGCATCCCACAACATATAGCAAATTCCGTGTAAGGTAACGGGTAGGGGCAGGTTTAGCCTATAACCAGAGGATACCACCGATAACTTCTCCACAAAACCCGCCCAGATTCAAAACGGTGATACCTTTTGATACCTTTTGATACTTTTCGATACCTTTTGATACTTTCTGTAAATTTCAATGCAATAGGTTAGCGGGCAAATTGATAGGTTTCAGGGGGTTAGGGCGGGCAAGTTTGCCCTTTAATAAGGATAGTCCGAAAATCTACTGATTGAAGCTAGGCAAGAATGATAACGCCGGATTTCCCATTTTCAAAGGACAAAGGCAAAATAACAGATGACAAATGACGAACCTGAGTTTGTATCGGTTTACAAAGAAAATGCCAACCCCTGTACACTACGCAGTATTCTAGTCGTAGGGTGCGTTACGCTTCGCTAACGCACCGCATCAAACTTGAGTTTTTAGGGAAGTAGCCGTGCTAGGTTTAGTGCCTCAACTTAGCCGACAATGGTGACATCCTAGGAGCATATTACAGAAAGCAGACAATATCCAAGCTAACCCGATTTTGGTTTCGTTCCAAGGGATTAACCGACTTACGTTGATAGGCTAAAGCTCTGACTACAGCCCCCATGAAACCCAACATAATTTAGGGCTAAAGCCCTGACTACATACCAGTTCAAGGAGAAAACGATGTCTAATAGTAACACACCATTACTTGCCACAAAACTGCTCAGTTTAACCGCTGCACTTGGCTTAATTGTGACCACAGGAGAAGCCGCAAAAGCCGCCACATTAAGAGCGTTAAATGAAGGAGATATTCTCAATGTATCGGCTGAATGTCTCAACGATGGTGGAGCGCTAGTGATCGAAGAAAACCCCAAGGATGACTATGACTGGCAAAATAGTGAAGATTCCCCCAATGATGGCGTTGATGGCAATATCATTGGTGGCAAAGAGAATCGCTATGAACTCTACGGGATGTCTGTCAAGGAAACAGTCGATAGCATTTTTGTTGTCCTCAATGGCAATATGCCCTTAACCGGTGTAGAGGGAACTGGCGCGGATGACAGGAATACGGGTTGGGGTGATTTATTTATAAACTTGACTGATCAAGACTTTACCACAGCGAGCGAAGTCGGTGATTTATTTGCCGTTCGTTTCTCCCCCAACAGTGATTCAGGCGCACCTAAAGTTGGTCTATATGCCAATGTCACCGCCAAAAGTGTTACAAAAGAAAACAATGGTTTTGGCAGCCTAGAAGCCTATAATAAGGCTGTGGTTACCCGAAACTGTATTCCCGGTTTGTGCGAACCCAGTTTCGGTGATTTACCTGCCACAACCACCTATTTTGATCAAGGTCAAAGTCTCAATTCTATTGCATCGGGAGAGTTTATTGCCGATATTATTTATCTGAGTGATTCTGATTTAATAACGGCAGGTTACGACTTAGATAAGTTTGATGGCAATTACAATATTGGCTTTAAGTTTGACAAATCCGGTATTTGCGAAAGGGATTACTGTGAGTCTGTACCTGAACCGAGTACAGTATTGGGTTTAGCTACCGTAGGCTTAATTTTTTCCAGTCAAATTCGTAAGCGTCGTCGGATGTAAAGTAACGTGAGTGTAGAGACGTTGCATGGAACGTCTCTACTTTTCGGTTGCACCCAGATTGAACTAAACCCGCCCCGACGCAGGTTTCTAGGCTTTCCGTGAAAAGTTAGAGTCTTGAGCAAAGTTTCCTAGCCGTCGTTAATGACAGTTTCCAAGGAGGGATAAAGACAATGATTTTAATTCGGCAAATTGTCCAACAAGCTATCACCAATGGTTATCTTAGCGTTGAAGCAGAAGACCAACTCCGGCAATTACTACAAACCACGAAATATGGTTTAGAAGACATCAACGCCTTTATGAAATTACAACAAGCCGTAATTGCAGGAATGGTGCGGCAAAAGTCGCGAGAATTGAGCGCTGAAACAACATAGAATACAGGGTAGGGCGCAGGTCTGTCTTATGTGTCAACTTGAGCTTCAAAAAGAAAGCGATACCTTGATCTAACCCCACCCTAACCCTCCCCTGATCAACCCCACCCCCGTTATAATTCAGTCCGCGCAGGCGGACTTGGTTTGTGTAGCAGCGATTTCAATCGCCGTAGCGCTGTCTGGTTGTGATACCTTCTGATACCTTCTGATACCTTCTGATAGCAATAACCAGATTGAACTTGATACCTTGCGGGGGGTTCTGAAGCCAAGAAACCCTTTTTAATGAATATAGTTCTAGATCATGATTTTAAGGAAAATAATTCTATGGAAAGTTCAGATGTAGCGACAAGCAAACAGACAGCCACTGTACCGTCTACAGCATCTAGCACCAAGGCGCGATCGCACAATGGTGTTTTCCGATGGTTGACGAGTTTTTGGAATGGTTTATTCGGCTCAAAATCACCACCCCATCACCAATCCCTCGATGACAAGTCTCCAGTATTGCTACAAGCCTTTATCCTCGAACCCATTTACACTCCTAGTGGTTTGGTGGAGAACTTTGAAGAAATTTGGCAACAGTACGACTTTGTAGATTCAGAATTACTCTCAATGGAGTGGCAATTCCCTTATGATTATATCTTCAACCTCAACTACTACTGGGAACTCAATTCAACCAACTATTTTCCGGAAGTTGCCACTACCGATCAACCCCTAAAACTTATCCTAAAATCCTGCATTCGCTTGGACATACAACGTTACCCAACCCGCGATCGATTAGAACCCACGCCAGCCAACTTTAGCACAATTATCCGCTGGGGAAAAGTCACTCCTTCACCTTGGTTAGAAGACCTTTCTTTTTCCCCTGACGACTGGCTTCATCTATTTTTTGACATCGGTGGCAATAAAAAAATTGAAGCCCTTTGTCGTTCACTCGTTATCGAACAATTAGCCAAACAACTGGCAACTAGGTGATAGGACAACCGCTGATATCAATTAACAACTATAACCCTTCTCGATTCCATTGGCTCAATAAGATGGCGCAGGTCGGAAAAAGGGCGCAACAAAATCTAAAGGCTTTAGCCTTTACTACAAACCCACTTAGTTCCATTCTGCGATCGCGGGCAGTAAAATCTTACTTAGAGGATGCTCGATGTACTCTTGCAGTCTGGCAATTCCAGCACTTTGTACCGCTTCTACAACCTTGACTTTTAGGGGAGGATTACTCTCAATCTGTTTAATCGCCGCAGCAACAGCAATCACTTTTTCTAACGGTGTTCTTGTCGGACAAGTTTGAGTCAATTCGTGCAAAAGTTGCTGAATCTCTGCGGCGACTTCTGACCATTTTGGTTCGCACAGATCCTGATCCAGTTGTTCTAGAAGTCGGTGAACTTCAGATACCGCCTGTTGTAGATTAGGTTGGATAACCGTGCTGTCGCTTGGGGAAGGAGGCTGGGAACTGTTATCTGCTCCCTCTGAAACCCTAGGCATTACACTGTGATAAACAGGTGGTTGAATATCAACTTTAATCTCCGGTGCGCCAGCCGTTGCGGTGTAATTGACTGGAGGTTGGTGTGGCTGTTGGATTTCGACTTTGACTTCTGGTACACTGGCGACGACTGCATTCGTTTGTTGGACTGGAGAATCTTGAACTTGGGTAACCTCCGGACTCACTTTTACTTGAACCGTGTTGAGATGCTGACGCCATAACTCAGTAAACTCTCCCGGCGTAAAAATTCCCTGATTGGGATAGCGTTTTTGTTGACCCGTTTGCAAGTAAATATAATCACAAATTACTTCATCTAAGTTGGTGGTGCTGTCGATTTGCCACTCTTGCAAGCAGGTTCCTGTTAAGATCGCTTTGTTGAAGTTCGCCGCTAAGACTTGGGTTTTTTCTAAGTTAGCTTCACTGAGATTTGCCATCCGCAGATTCGCTTCACTTAAATTTGCCATCCGCAGATTCGCTTCACTCAAATTAGCACCACTGAGGTTAGCAATTCTCAGATTCGCTTCACTCAGGTTAACAGCCGTAAGATTAGCGTCAATAAAATTAACTAGGGTTAAATAGGCTCCATTTAAATCCGTACCCGTTAGATTGGCTTGATTTAGGTTAACCCCTCTCAGGTTAGCACCCCGGAGATCTGCGCCACTGAGATCCGCACCTTGGAGATTCGCATCAGTGAGATTTGCCATTCTCAAATCAGCATTCTGGAGGTTCACCCCACTAAAGTTTGCCTCATTCAGATTAGCTCTGCTTAGCTCCGACTGACTCAAATCGGGTACGAGTTGCGGATTCTCCTCCCGCCACTGATTCCAGGTTTCTACGCCTTGTTTGAGTAGAGCCCCATGTTCTTCATTTGCCATTGACTGCTAACCTCTTCACTTGCTCTCCTGTCGCAGCTTAGCTCAAGAAAACAGTAACCTACAATAGTTTTGAGTTTTGAATTTTGAGCTTTGAGTTTTAACCCTTCGCCACCCTCAATGACATGGTTTTGAGACCCTACAATTCCGGTATCTCTGGCGTTTCCGGTGTCTCTGGCGTCTCTGGTGTCTCTGGTGTTTCCGGTGTCTCTGGTGTTTCCGGTGTCTCTGGCGTTTCCGGTATCTCTGGTGTCTCTAGCTGACTGGATATGGTTTGAAACCGCTCAGGCGAGCCCAGGGAGTAATCCTCTAGGCGAAAATCCCCAAAGGGTGTGTTTTCTAAGCGCGATCGCAAAGCTTCATCTACAATTACACCAGGGGTTTTATTCTTCACGCCAATAATAATAATACTACGCTGGTACGACGTAGCATCTTGATCCGGTAAACAATCGTCTCGGTTAAATTGACCCAGATTTAATAGGCGATAGTTTTCTACCGATGGAACATCCCGAAATAACTTTTTGGCTAACAGTTGGATTTGCTCGGCGCGTCTAAAGGCTCGCTGTTCTTCTCCCACTGGAGTTCCTTCACAGGAAGCGGTTCCCACGGAAATAATTTCACTGGGATTTTGCATCAGGCGCTGTATCCCTTCATCCTCCAAATTTGACCGTAACGCATCAATGGGGATAATCTGCTGATTATAGTTAACTTGAAACGTACTCCCCAGTTTCCATTTATATTCCCGCGACAGTACCGCGACACTAAATTCAGCGGTTCTCCCTTCACTATCAGCGCCTTCAACGTAAGGAAAATAATCCACATCTCCCTTTCTTTGCGGTGCTTGTGCTGGGGTAAATATCCAAACCCATTGGGAATTTAACCCGCCTGAACCGATAACTCCAATCCCTAAAATAACCAGTATTGCTAACATTAAAATCACCACTTGCCAACGCCTAGAGTGGCGTTCTGTGGCGGGTTCGGGTTGAGGGAGGGGAGCGACTCCCACTTTCAGGGTTTCGGTCAATGTAGCGGGTTGATGCTCTAAGGCGTCCAGGCGTTGTAGAATAGCTTGGGTAGTTGGCGGGCGATCGCGAACCTGTCGCGCCATCAATTCATCGATTAACTGCAATAGGTTTGGGGAAATCCCGGTGGTATGATTCCGCCAGTTTAATGTATCCGTTTGAGCATCATACAACTGGCTGGGATGATGTCCGGTTAACAAAAAGACGAAAGTACGTCCCAAGGCAAAGAAATCCGATTGTCTTACCGCTTCCCCATTCATTTGTTCGGGGGCGGTATACCCGGATGAAATAACGGCTGTAATCCCTCCGCCAGCGCCCACTTTAGCTAGATAGGTGCGGGTGACTTCTCGCGCTGTACCAAAATCAATTAACACCAACTGCCCATCAGGGCGAAGCATAATATTAGAGGGTTTAATATCCCGATGCAGGTACTGCTGATCATGAATAAGCTGTAGAATAATCCCAAGCTGTTTTAACCACGCGATCGCTTGCGCTTCAGAAATGGGTCGATTGTGCTGTTGTTCTAACCACTGCTCTAAGGTGGGTCCGTCTATCTTTTCCATCACCAAGCAGTGCAATCCCAACCCATTCCGTGTCTGATAGAGGAAGGAACTATCAACTTGAGGAATACCCGGATGATTCAGTCGCCCTAATACCACCGCCTCTTGTTCAAAGAGTTCCACCGCCTTGGCGTCTTGGTTGAGATGATCCTTAAGAACTTTTAGGATTTTCGGTGTACTTCCTTCGTAGACTTCATAGATATTGCCAAACCCACTCTTATCACTAATCAAACGCATCACCCGATAACGCCCATTCAGCAGCAATTCTGAGCCACAGCTTTGACAGAAGCGCTGATGCTCATTCTCTGAGGTGTCGGGTTTTGGGCAGGTGGGGTTAATGCAAAGGGGCATAGGTGGCGATAGAATAGCAACAGTCTACCTATCTCACTATAAGTTAAACCGCTCACCGTTTACCGCTCAACAGCCAGGGGAACCCACCGCTATAAGACTTTGTATGACTAGCGCTCAAAGTTTAGATCCCCCTTCCGTCCCCCTTAAAAAGGGGGAGACCAGGGGATGCGGGAGCGTTTTTTGCACGGGGGAGACCAGGGGATGCGGGAGCGTTTTTTGCACGGGGGAGACCAGCAGATGCTTCGCTTTTTGTTCCATGGGGGAAGCCAGAGGATGCGGGAGCGTTTTTTGCACGGGGAAAGATGTGCGATTCCCTAGGTTACACCTGTTGAATTGGGACAAATTAATTATGAACCGACTACTTAATACTCAATTAATATTTGCCTTAGCGGGAGCATCAATCTCTTTTCTGGCTGGAGTCGAACCAGGGATTACCCAACCGGAACAATATTGTGATGATCCGGGTTCAATTCCAGCAGCAGAGACAACGAGAAACTTAGAACTAGATAAGTTTGGCGTAGAACTCACCATCCCCTCTAACTTCAGAGCAATGTTACTGAATAACGGCAATGTCAAAATTGTCGATCCAGGCACTTATGAATTGTTATCTTGTATAGCCAAAGGTAGAAAAGCACTGGGACGTGGATATGCTCAAACCTTAGTTCGCACCGTTGAGAATCCACGCAATCTAGAATTACGTCAACTTGTGGAACAAAAGAGTAGAGAAAATGAAAAAATATCTCCCTATAGTTTTGATGGAAAGCAAGGCTATCTGGTAGAACAGCGGAGTCGAGATGTTGTTGCGATTCCAGATGCTCATGCTGAGTTTTGGGTGGATACAAACGATGTTCCCGGAGCCGTTGTCATTTCTAAAAGCTGTGATTGTTCAGGAATGAGTGAAAGCCTAGTTTCATTACTGGAGCGCTCAAGTTTACTCAATAGTAGCCAAGCCTCAACTCCATAGCGCGATCGCGAACTAGATAGCAAGCAACCCTTGAAGTGCAGCCGACATTACCCTAAATTTCATCCATTACAAACGATGATAAACCCTTAAGTCGGATGGCGCTGACTTAAGCTGAGTTCGTAGTAGACACTTTAGTGCCAGAAGAAGCGCTAAAGCGCTTACTACAAACAGGTCGATCTGCCTGTTCCTGGAACCGTTGAAGTACAGAGTCTTCAATGGATTGAGGTTCGATTTGTTCGCGATCGCCCCATGGTTGAGCAATTGCTTTCATACAGTGCAACTCGATCCAGCCAGGTGAATCTGAAGCGATCGCTCTACCAAACCTTTGTTACTCCCATAGGAAGACCCACTCGCATAAAGAATCTGGCAAAAGCTTGTGACAAATGCTCACGATAAGGAGGACGTAAGCGAAGCCTAGGTTTACCTCTTTTTTGCAATAGAGACTCAAGAAAAATACGCGGTAAGGTGTATACATCCTGAAAATCAACAACACGATGAGTTAAACTTAGTTCTTCAGTAATTCCCTCATTTAGCATCGCCAAGTTCCAAATGTAACCATTTTTTATATCTTCACAGGTTCTTACCCATGCTTTTGAGAGTTTGGTTTGACCTCGTGCTTTCATGAAATTTTCCCATTCTTCTTTATATCTCTCCAGTGGCAAATGAGGACATAGGATTACATTTTCGACTTTATTGTTTTCCAGATCACAAGCCTGAGTCATCACCACAACATCAGCTTTAATTACTTTAATCGCTGACTTCAGTGTTTCAACTTCTTTGCCAATTTCTGGTTCAATAGGTTGAGAAGCCCAACAAACTACAGGACAATCAAAAATAATGTCACCCTGAGTTAGTTTTGTGTTGGCATCAACTGCCTCATACCAAGGGTCATTCGTCATCATCTTCGAGGCGATAGCTATCAATTACAACATGGGGCTTCCAAGCTGGCAGCTCATCTACTTTAAGTTCAATCTTCTTTGAGAATAAAACGTCACTACTGCGCGGTAGGGCAAAAATTCCTCTCCAGAATGGTTCTTCCTCATCTGTTTCAAGCTGATCTGCTTCAATTTCCTGAAGTTTAGATTGTGAGCGTGGAACATTGGTTGATGAGTAACCTATCGGCGGAGTTAAAAATTTACCATCTTTGACTCTCGCTGACGCTTGAACGAAACCAATATTTTGCCTAGAAGTAGGTTGTGCTAATGTGTGTACAGCTATATCATTAGTATCGAACTCTTCCAATTGATCTTCAATGGTTCTAAGTTGGTATGGATAAGGCGTTAAAGACCTACTCGCCAAGCTTTGAAAACGTTGAGGAAGATAATAACGTTTAGCACCAACGCCAGTATTAATCGGCTTCACCCAAGTCTGCGCTATCGAACGAACAGAACTGACTACGGCAATAGGACGAACCGGAAATTTTTTTACTTCTTGGTTTATCAAAGTGGTTGCAGTTGTATCTAACTCTCCTTGATTTTGATCCAGCTCTTCAAATTGGGAAACAATTGAAGTCATAGTCTTATTCTCTCCGCTTCCAAATGTTTGTTTGAATCCCCTCTTCTGTTAAATCAGCAAATGCACGCACAATCCATTCATGCCCTATATCAAACCAATTTTGCAATGCCTCTCTGGATGTATAGCTTCCTATTCCTCGTACAGTAAGTTGCAATAAAAGAGTAGGATGGTTATTAAGAACGACATATTTAACGGATGCGTGTAATCTGCCAAGTTCATCAGGCAACTCAAAAACAGTACTCCAGCTAATCCTCTGTGGAGGAGAAAGAAATCTCTGGGAGTTGGCGTTCCAAGTCAAATCTGGAAAAACGTTCCCAATATCCTCAAGAGTTGACCAAGTATCCCCTTGTGGAATTTGATTAACGTAAGTTAGCTCATACTGGAGTGGCTGAATCGGTTCTAGCTGAGCCTCTACTAAGAAATCATCAAACGTTGATAGATACTCTTGAAACCTTTGGATAAGATTTTTATATCTTGGATACTCACTTTCTGGACTAATCTTTCTCCAGTTGTGGATAAATCGATCTCGCTGAATTTGGATGATTTTTGTTCCATCATTACTGAAAAGGCAAACTCTCGGCAGTGGTGGAATGTCACTCAGTTCCACTATAGGCTCAATCTCTGGTTGATTAAAGACTTCTATTCTAGGAGTGATGGGAGCGACATCATTACAAAACGGGTATTCAGGCTGAAATCTTTGCCACAATAGTCCAATATGAGGAGAGAGGAATTCCTCAATTGACTTAAACAACACACTGCAAACCACTTCAGTGACGGGTGGTTCCTCATAAGAAGGTAGTTTTCTACTGTTTTCTCCAACTATCACATCGACTGCTCCAAGTTTTTCAGCACGCTGCCATATAACTTTATACCCTAATATCCAGACTAACTCAGTATCACCTCCCAAACCATTGCCCCCCAATTAAAGTAAAATTTTCGTTACATCCTGCATCTGCCACCCGGTTTACCCATGCTTTGTGACTATCTGGTACAAATCCTCACCGCCCGCGTCTACGATGTTGCCCAAGAAACCCCGCTAGAATACGCCCCCAACCTATCCGCCCGCCTAAATAACAAACTCTTGTTGAAGCGGGAGGATATGCAATCTGTCTTTTCCTTCAAACTGCGGGGGGCTTATAACAAAATGGTACAACTCCCCCCCGATATGCTGGCACAGGGCGTCATTGCCGCATCTGCCGGAAACCATGCCCAAGGTGTCGCCCTAGCTGCCCGTCAGTTAGGAACCCAAGCGATTATCGTCATGCCCATAACCACACCCCAAGTCAAAATCAATGCGGTTAAAGCCCGTGGGGGAGAGGTGGTTTTGCAGGGAGAAACTTATGATGAAGCCTACGCCTTTGCCCGTCAACTGGAAGCCGAAAAAGGTTTAACCTTTATTCATCCCTTTGATGATCCCGATGTGATTGCCGGACAAGGTACGATTGGCATGGAAATTCTCCGGCAATATCAGCAACCTATCCATGCTATTTTTGTGGCAATTGGCGGAGGTGGATTAATTTCTGGGATTGCGGCGTATGTAAAACGGTTGTATCCCCAAATTAAGATAATTGGCGTTGAACCTGTGGATGCGGATGCCATGTATCAATCCCTGAAAGCTGGGAAACGGGTGCGATTGCCCCAGGTGGGTTTATTTGCCGATGGGGTGGCGGTGCGGGAAGTGGGAGAGGAAACCTTTCGCCTGTGTCAACAATATGTGGATGAGATTATTCTGGTGGATACTGATGCCACCTGTGCCGCGATTAAAGACGTATTCGAGGATACACGCTCTATTTTAGAACCCGCTGGGGCATTAGCGATCGCAGCCGCGAAAACCTACGTTGAACGCGAGCAAATTCAGGGGCAAACCTTAGTTGCTGTCGCTTGCGGTGCTAATATGAACTTTGACCGTCTTCGCTTTGTGGCAGAACGGGCAGAATTTGGCGAACGTCGCGAAGCCATCTTTGCTGTGACAATTCCCGAACAACCGGGTAGTCTGCGTAAGTTTTGTGAATGCTTAGGTAAACGGAATTTAACCGAGTTTAATTATCGCATTTCTGCTGAAAACGAGGCACATATTTTTGTCGGTGTCCAAATTGCCAACCGCAGTGACGCCGCTAAGATGATAGAAGCGTTTGAAGGGTGTGGATTCAAAACCGTAGATTTAACCGATGATGAACTGACAAAAATGCACCTACGACACATGGTAGGTGGACATTCTCCCTTAGCGGATAATGAATTACTTTACCGCTTCGAGTTTCCTGAACGTCCGGGTGCTTTAATGAAGTTTGTCGGGTCGATGAGTCCTAACTGGAATATTAGCCTATTTCACTACCGTAATAATGGGGCAGATTATGGACGCATTGTCGTAGGAATGCAGGTTCCGCCGCACGAGATGGAGGAATGGCAAGGGTTTCTGGATACTTTGGGTTATCGCTATTGGGATGAAAACCAGAATCCGGCGTATAAACTGTTTTTGGGATAGTAGTAGGGACACGACATGTCGTGCTCCTACAAATGGTGATTTCACCATAAACACGGAGAGCTTTCACAAATTGACAATGGATAATGAACAATGGATAATGACCTCTCCTTAAAAGAAGAGGATTGAAATTAAGGAAAATCTTTTTTAATTTCTTCGTAAACGAAGAGGTCTTAGACCCAATTAATCAATTATCAATTATCAAT
>NZ_JAVJZI010000088.1:0-38054 GCF_040223135.1 Coleofasciculus sp. G3-WIS-01 | reverse complement strand
ATATCCACACTGCTGACACACAAAAGTTAGACCCTTGTTAGGTCTATTTTCTTTAGATGTGTGACCGCAATGCGGACAAGCCTGAGAGGTGTAATGAGCATCTACTTTCACAGCTAAACTTCCAGACAACACAGCTTTGTAGTCAATGAAGCCGTGCAATTCGGCAAAGGACCAACGAGCCTTGTTACTGTTGGCTCGACGCTGCTTCTTCGACGCTTTCTTCCCTGTTTTTTTGGGTCTTGTCCGTTCTCGAATGTGGGTCAGATTCTCTAGTCCAATTAGCGTACCAACTGTTACAAGTTTTGCTGCTCCAATTTTGGCTACTCCAGAGCTAATCATTTCCAAATGCTTGGAGTAGCATTGGTAATTTACCTTGATTCGACCATCCAGTGTGATCACACTTACTTTCTGGTCTTTGACAAATGAGTAGTCACGCTGATAGTTCAATGTGCAGGTACGAGAAACGTATTTAGGTGGTTTATCTAAGCCTTTATATCGCTTCTTAGTACGACCTGCCTTAATCGCCTCCTCATTCTGTTTTATCTTTGTCCGCAATGACTTGTATGTTGCCCCAACTTGACGAGGAACGTTGCAAGCCATTTGTGATGGAAGCTTAAATTGCTCTCGCAACCTATAATAAACTTCCTTCTGGATTTTGGTGCCGTTGTAGGTTTTGCCCATATCAAAGGCAACAGCAGACGTGTAATTTAGGGCGTCCCTGTACGCCAAAGAAGTCACCCGGAGCTGTTCTTTTTGCTCCTGGGTGACTTCTAGTTTTAATTTGGCGGTTAGGGTTTGCAACATACTTGTTTCACGAAGTGAGTTTATAATAGCATTGTCGTGAAACAAACACAAGTGCTTGGACTGCTCCGTACCTAAGCTGTCCCGCCATTCCTCCCCCTCCTCAAAACGAGTGGGGGGAAGAATGGCATTTTAGTTTAATTTTAGCTTTCTTTGCCGGAATGTCTGCACAAAGTAACTAAAAAGTGATCAAAATCACATATTGGTGTTGCCGCAAATGCCAGACAGAGTTTAGCCAAACTTGTTAGGCTGTGGAAAACAGTAGGTATAACCAGAGGTAAAGCGTCTCCAAGCTGATGCTAATCTGTGAAGACCTAGCATCAGATGTAGTAGCTAGACCCCTTAACCATAGAAGTAACTGGATCGCTTTGTGCAACTACCTCAAAAAAAACCATTACTGCTTTGCGAGCCTGGAATGATGAGCGGTGTGAGCAACTCGAAAACGTCAGGCAAGGATTTATCGCGAGCGCGAATAAATTCCCTGGCGGTCAATTCCGCAGGCGTTGAATGTTACTTGACGCCCCTAAGCTCATCCATCCACAATCAAAACAACTGGTTCAAACCAGCTTGAACAAAAAACTCCTAAACCACCATGACTATTATATTTAAATCCCTAAGGGAGTTTTTTGGGGTTGCCTACCACTCAAGGATGGGTTGATGATTACTCCAGGTCGGTGGAGATGTTAAGACTGTGGGAATTGGATGAAAAAGACTCCTCATCAACCTGATCAAACGTTACATACAGACTGCCTGAAAAAGCCTGCAAGGAAAAAATATGTCTAGTCAGCACAACGGATTCACAATTCACTTTTGGGGCGTTAGAGGAAGTATTGCCTGTCCGGGTCCAGAAACAGTTCGCTATGGCGGGAATACCCCTTGTGTGGAAATGCGAGTGGGTAGGGAAAGGTTAATTTTTGATGGGGGTACGGGCTTGCGGGTGTTGGGACAGTCCATGCTCTCACAACTGCCAATAGAGGCTCATCTGTTTTTTACCCACTCCCACTGGGATCACATTCAAGGTTTTCCGTTCTTTGTTCCCGCGTTTATCAAAAGCAATCGTTTCTGTATCTATGGAGCGATCGCACCGAATGGTTCCACGATTAAGCAACGCCTCACTGACCAAATGCTCCACCCCAATTTTCCCGTCCCTTTACAAGTCATGCAAGCTGATTTGCAATTCTATGACCTGGAGGTTGGCGAAACTGTTGAGCTTGGAGAGATTACCGTCGAAAATACCCTGCTCAACCATCCCGGTGAAGCTGTGGGATATCGGGTGAATTGGCGGGGACATGCAGCCGCCTACATTACCGATACCGAACACCGAGCTAGTGGTTTAGATCAAAATATCTTAAAACTGATTCAGAATGTGGATGTGCTGATTTACGACGCCACCTACACGGATACCGAATATTATTCTCCGGCAACCAGCAAAGTGGGTTGGGGACATTCGACTTGGCAAGAAGGCATCAAGTTAGCCAAAGCCGCTAACGTGAAAACTTTGGTCATTTTTCACCACGATCCCTTACACAACGATGATTTCTTGGATCGAATTGGCGAAGAAGCCATTCAACACTTTCGCAATACCGTCATGGCTCGTGAAGGTTTGTCCATTTCTCTGGTGGAGTCGGCTATCTCCGAGCCAGTACCCCTGCAACAAGAGGCAAAAGCTTCTGTTTAATAGCATTTCCTACCTTATCTCTCCTACCAGATACCCGACTTCTTGAAGACGACGCCGGGTATTTAATCTAACTTGAACCTAAAGAATCAGTCAAGATCTAGCCACGACTCATTGAATGTGTAAAAATGTAAAGCGTGTGGGTTACTTCTTCTCTTGCCACTGCTTTAACACCAACTGCTGTTGCCCTAGGAAACTTTGACGGCATTCACCGAGGGCATCAACAGGTTATTCAGCCTATTTTGCAGTACTCTAGCCTTTTACCCCATGAGTCTGAACCGATAAATCCCCAGGAGAGGGTTAATCGGGAAGGAGAGCATATTTATCCGACTTTGGCAACCTTTTATCCCCATCCCCGTGAATTTTTTTCCGGTCAACCGTGGAAGCTATTGACTCCAAAACCTGAAAAAGTAGACCAGTTAAAGCGCTTGGGCATTGAACAACTGGTGCTGCTGCCATTTGACCGTGAATTGGCGGCATTAAGTCCAGAACAATTCGTGGACAAGATTTTAATTGAGCAATTGCGAGCCACCCATGTCAGCGTCGGAGAAGACTTTCGCTTCGGATATCGCCGGACTGGAACAGCGAAGGACTTGCAGGCGATCGCAGCCACTTATGGGGTTCAGGTTAGCATTGTTACCATCCAAACCTGTCAAGGTGAACGGATCAGCAGTTCCTTAATTCGCCAATCCCTTGAGGCAGGAGATATCCTCAAAGCTAATCGCTTATTGGGTCGTCCATACAGCATTAAGGGTCAAGTTGTCAAAGGGCAGCAACTAGGCAGAACCCTGGGATTTCCCACCGCCAATCTGGAATGGTTCCCCGACAAGTTTTTACCCCGCAACGGGGTTTACTGTGTGCGCGTCAGTAGTACCTCATTCCCTGACCAATGGGGGGTGATGAATATTGGAGAACGTCCTACCGTCAAAGGAACCTGCTTGACAGTTGAGATTCACCTGCTAAATTGGTCTGGTGATTTATACGGACAAACCATAACAGTGAGCCTAGAGCAGTTTTTGCGACCTGAAAAAACGTTTGCCTCCCTAGATGACCTCAGGAAGCAAATTCAGGCTGACTGTGCGGCGACGATAACTTTTTTTGAAACCCAGCAATAGGGAATGGGGGAGCGGTAATGAGAGAACGGATTGAGCAACTCAAAGAAAATCTGGCTCGGACAATTGTGGGTAAAGCTGATACCATTCGTTTAGTCTTGGTTGCTTTGCTCTGTGGCGGTCACGTTTTGTTAGAGGATGTGCCTGGAGTCGGTAAAACTCTGCTGGCAAAATCCTTAGCACGTTCTATTGATGGGCGATTCCAGCGGATTCAATGTACCCCTGACCTTTTACCTGCGGATATAACTGGGACAAATATCTGGAATCCGAGTAGTCGTGAATTTGAATTTCTCCCAGGTCCAGTCTTTGCCAATATTCTACTGACGGATGAAATTAACCGGGCAACCCCACGCACACAGTCAGCCTTACTGGAAGTGATGGAAGAACGGCAAGTTACTGTGGATGGGGTATCTCGCAACGTTCCCCAACCCTTTTTTGTAATTGCCACTCAAAATCCGATTGAGTATCATGGCACGTTTCCCTTGCCAGAGGCGCAAATGGATCGGTTTACCCTATCCTTATCCTTGGGTTATCCGACGCCTGAGGAAGAACTGCAAATGCTGCAACTGCATCAGGGGGGGATGGTGCTTTCGGATCTTAAACCCTGTATTTCAACCGAGGACGTTTTGGAGTTACAGCGTCTTTGTCAGCAGGTGCAAGTTGAACGGGAGTTACAGCAGTACATTCTCAACTTGGTACGGGCATCTCGTGAGGCGGAAGACGTGGTGTTAGGAGTTAGTCCACGGGGGACTTTGGCATTACAACGGGCGGCACAAGCTTTTGCATTTTTGGAGGGGCGAAATTATGCGATTCCCGATGATGTGAAGATGCTGGCACCTCATGTTCTGTCCCATCGTCTCATGGCAGCAGGGGGGCGACAGGCAAAGCCGATTGTTGAGCAGTTATTGCGTTCGGTAGCAATCCCTTAAGAGGATATGGGTAGAGACGTTCCGACAGAACGTCTCTACAAAGTTAATAGATATTGACGCTCCTCGCCCTACAAGTGCGAGGATTCTTGGTTCCTGGACACACCTTACAGCTATCTATCCTTGCGGCAATCCTTAAACCAAAAGCCCGTAGAAAACTACTAAGCGTCGAGTCTAAGTTAGATAACCCCAGAGGGCTTGTCTCCCCAAGCGTAATGGTACTTGTTGAGAGTGTCTTATAATCTGTTCCTCTCTTTCCCCATGTTCCCATCCGCCCGATGGTACATTTTTTAGCCTTATGACTAACGCATTGCTGCACTTTTGGAGGTATCGGCACTCGTTTGAGTCCATGCGTTTTTCAATCTTGTTACTCGCGCCTCATGTACTAGCATCACTTTACGTGATAGGCATCAATTGCTTGATTGGCGATACTCACGAATTTTTCGCCTGTGCTAGACTACTCTTGTACTGTAGCATATTAACTGCCACAATGTCCAGAAACAAAACGCTAAGAGTGAGATTATCGAATACCGAGTATGAAATACTCAAGACCTATGCAGAGGAAACGGATAGGATGCTGTCGGAAGTAGTTAGAGACTTCATCAAAAGCATAAGAAAAAAGCCGTCCTAGAAGGACGAGGCTTGAATCCCTTTACTTCCGGTCAGTAATTTTCTAAACCTATGTTTCCGATGAAATACCCTGTTCCTCAAAGTGATCCACCCAAATCGCCGAGGGAAACCTTGCCGACGATGTATGATCTGCCTAGTGAAAATCCGGAGGAACCTGGTTTGCCTGATGAGTTCCATGATTGGCAGGCACAATTGTTGAGCCTAACGTTCTGTCCGCCCTATTATCCGGCGGCGGAGGTGTTTTGTGCCAGTGACATGAACCTTTACTATGATGTACGTCATGCTCTGTGGTACAAACGACCTGATTGGTTTGGTGTGGTGGGTGTACCCCGATTGTATGATCAAGTCGATATGCGCCTGTCTTACGTCGTTTGGCAAGAGGGTGTCAATCCGTTTGTCGTGGTGGAGTTACTGTCTCCTGGGACAGAAAAAGAAGATTTAGGGGAATTAGAAGCGGACAGGTTGCCAGATGAGCCAAGTTCGCTGGAGGGTAATGGACAAGCACTTGAGTCTCAGTCTACTCAGACTCAATCTAAGGACAAACCGCCGCGAAAATGGCAGGTTTATGAACAGATTTTACGGATTCCTTACTATATCGTTTTTAGCCGTTATACTAATCAGCTCCGCGTCTTTAAACTAGAGGGGGCGTGTTACCAAGAATTAAAGTTACCCGAATCGCGAGTATGGATGAAGGAGTTAGGGCTAGGTTTGGGATTATGGCAGGGTGAGTTCCAAGGCATTGAACGGTTGTGGTTACGTTGGTATGATGCTGAAGGAAACTGGATTCTGACTGAGGCAGAACAAGAGCGACAGCGAGCTGAGGAGGCAGAATCTAAGTTAGAATCATTGCTTCGGCGACTGCGGGAATCCGGAATTGACCCTGATACATTTTGGGAAGGTGAGCAATAACAAATGACAAATGACAAAATACAATCTGCGATCGCAAGTCATTTTATTTGGGCTGGTACTGGTTTGGAGTATCCTCCTCGGTGGCGGTATGGCAGGGGTTTTAAAGGCAGCAGAACCACCCAAACCCCCGAATTCAGAAACACTGGTGGCAATTAACACCATTGATCCCATTCCAGAGCGCTATCAGACGGGGTTAAAACTGTACTTGGAAAACTGTGGCAGTTGTCATGTTGCTTTACCCCCCGAAATCCTACCAACCCAAACCTGGCAAACTCTGTTATTAGAACCAGAACAGCATTATGGGCAAAAGTTAGAGCAGATTCCGCGCCCGTTTATCTTCATTGTCTGGAATTATTTACGCACCTTTTCTCGTCCTTTAGGGGAAGATGAGCAAACACCCTATCGTGTAACTGAATCACGGTATTTTAAAGCACTTCATCCCCGTGTTGATTTACCTCCGACGTTGACGGCGGCTGGGTGCATCAGTTGTCATCCAGGAGCAAGAGATTATGACTATCGGCGTTTAACCCCAGAATGGGATGATGCACGTAAATCAGCTTATTAGGGAAATCGCCCTAGAGGATTTGGGCGAATCGGAACGGTGCGATCGCGGTTTCGGTTTTCCCAGATCCGGTGGGGGCGCGAAGGAGGACATTTTGGCGGTTGAGGAGGCGTGCGATCGCATCGGCTTGTAGTAAGGGCTTCAGCCCTAGATTCCGCCCTAGTAACATGCGCCAACCCAACCTACAGGATAGAGGTTGAAATCAAACAGTTACGTTGGCATTTAGTTGCAGTTCACATTCATTAAAAACATAGTTAACAGCCGCAAATAGTTGATCCAAATTCTGAAGTAGATAGCGATTAATATTTTGAGTAAATGACATATTTTCTAACTTACCAAATTCCCAATACTTTTCATTTTCCAGATATCGACTTGAGTTTTCTGAAACACCAGTCCAGCGCAGCATTGCCAACAGAGTTTTTATTCGCGGTACATCCTGTAAACGCTCAAATTCTGGAGCGATGTGTTGACAAATATAATCCTCGAATTTTCGCAAACATTGTTGTTGATCCGCTTGAATATAATCAGCTTTGTAAGCTGCACTCGCCCATTTACGGTTTTGGAAAAGTTGAGTATATCGCCTTTGGTAGTTAGTTATTGAAAATCGATTAATGTTAATTTTTATAGCTCCCATACCTAGAGGTTTCCCCATACCTAATGACAGACGGTAGTCATCATTATTAGCAAGATTGAGAAGCCAGAGTAAAGCACCTAATTCAACGTCACTGAGATTTTCAAACCAAATAGTAAAGTCAAAAGATATATTTTCTTTAATCGGCTTAATATTAGTATACTGAGAAGGAGCTTTTTCAATTTCCTTTGTGTCCTCCTCTTCTATCTGGCTTTGTTTGACATTTCCTTGATGCCAATACAGCTTGTGACCGCGAATTGCAGTTTCTTTAGGTGAGCTGGCATAATGTTTTAGCTCTTCGGGCTTGTCACTAATCTGTACTAAGTAATGCTGAAACGTAGTAGGTTTTGGACTCGCTAAAATTTTTGGAGTAATTGCTCGGTTAGCATTAGTCGTTAGCCAGATATTTTGATCGCCCGTTTTTTTGCACTTGGCATCACTAACAAATACTCGTCCGGCTTTAGTTTGTCCTTCTTTTTGTTTTTTGTCTTTAGCAAAGCCAAAGATGGCATCAGTTATATCTAGCAAGGGTGAATTGTACGAGTAGTCAGACAAAGTTTTATACTCACAACAAGGAATAAATTCTTGAATTGACTTCTGATAGGGTAAACGGAACATCATGGTATGTCCAAAAAACACCAATTTATTATCTTCCATCAAATAAAACACCGGATGCATATTTTTTAAAACACCCTCTTGATTTACCAATATTTCCTCTTTCTGTTTTTTGGTGATTTGCTCTTTGTAATCTTGAAGCATTGAGTCAGGAATTGGTATTGATTTTACCGATTCATCAGGTAAGCCAATTACACACTCCATCTTTTTTTTAGGCATATCACCTGTTTTAACTAATACTCCCGATGACTTATCACGATATCCCCAAGGTGGAGTTGCCTTGGCATAATACAATTCTATAAAACCTCCTTTGTGAGGATGCCAGCTTATTGGATCAACATGAACAGTTACTTTACGCGCATTATAGATGTCATGCCAGCGTCGTTGTACTAACTGCTTAATTTGAGATTTTTCAATTTTTGCAAAAGATGCACCTTGTACCAGTTTTTTAGCTGGTTGAATAGCCCAACCAGAACCCGCTGATACAATATAGCCAGCTTGCATTAAAAAAGAGTATTTTTTATCTCCTTCTTCTCGGAGTAGACGATCGCGATAAGCTTCTTTTAATGAAGGATGAATAAAATCTCTGTAAATTAGTTTTTTATCTGTGACTTTATCAATTTTGCTGTAACTGATAATTTCAATTATTGTCCGAAGCATTCCTCGAATACTGCTACCGGGAATAGTCGGCAATAAATTTGCCGGATTTTCAAAGAACGAAGAAAGTCGATTACGCTTTTCTTCTTTTTCGGCATCCGTCAACTCATCATCAGGTTTGCTGCCGAATTTAGCAAAATCAGTTGGTGTCATGCCACAGCGTATGTATAGTGGCGAAGATGTCGTGATTGTACAATCTATTTGACCAGTATGGCGTTTGATTTTAATGGTATTTTCTTGACTAATTTTATGTTCCGAATAGTCGTGATAGCAACTCCTGTCAGGCAAAGGTTCTGCTGGAACGATTGCGTCAGGTAATTCCACAAAATTGTAAGGTGCGATCGCTATCCTGTTAGAGTTTTCAATTTTATCAATATGCTTAGGATTCATAGTTCAGTTTCCTTATGATTCAGTGAATTAACTTAATCTCTATTTATCCTCTAACTCTTGGTCAAAGCTAACACCTTCATACAGCAGGTCGATCGCACACTCAAACTCAATACTTTCTAAAGCGATCGCTTCCCCAGCTTCATACTCATAATAAAGCCACATCTTACCTTCTCCTCTACGATAAACCTCAACTACTATTTCTTCTGAACCCACTAAGACGTATTCTTGCAAACTCGGAATCTGGCGATAATACTTGAGTTTTTTCGTGCGATCGTAATTGGCTGTACCTGGAGAAAGAACCTCAACAATAACTGTAGGCTGTTGAATAAAATCGCGAGCTTTCAAATCATCAGGATCGCAACTGACAACTAAATCGGGATAGAAATAGCGACTATTTTTACGAGCCTGAACTTTCGCATCTGACACATTAACTCGACAGCCCCTCTGACGGATATGAGGATATAAAGTCCTGTAGAAGTTAAGGGCAATGTCATTATGAGGAAGAGTTCCCCCTGTCATAGCAAAAATTTCGCCGTCAATATATTCATGGCGAAATTCTTGCTTGGCTTCCCATTCTAAGTATTCTTTAGCTGTCATTTTTTGATGGTGTTCGCGAGTGGTAATCATAATTTGCTCCTTAATGAAAATTATTCTTATTTTAATCTGAGTTCAATGCTATTGAGACAAATAACTAAAATCTAAGTATTGCTATCAAAATATAAATCAACCAGACGACTCAGATAAATTCTTGCTACACCACTTTCGTCATAATCAATATAATGACGTACTTTTAAACGTAAGGGTCGAGAATCTTTACCTTTAAAACTCCCACTTAAAGGTACAGCGTGTTTTAAACCTTGAGAACCATCTGACACTAAAGTAAATCCATTGGATTCCTTCTCTGCTTTAGTTCCCCAAAGAATTTGGTCTTCAGGTATATAGTCCTCTTCTGACAGATATTTATCCTCAATGGAACGTGCTTTCCAGTCGTCTTGACCCACTTTCCAGAGCGTCACTTCAGTATTTTTGCCAAAGATTCGACATTGTTGGAGGGTGCAAAGACGCAACTTAGTCAGCTGGGGAAACACGTCATCATCTCCAGATGTTACTAGCTGATAGTTTTGTTCCCTAAAGTGTCCCCAAATTATCCCGTCTTCAGCATGAGCTAATAAGTATTGCAATTCATACTGCTTTGCCTTGGCTTTTAACCAATTGTACAAAGTGGGATCATTTATAATATCTACAGTATCTTTAATAGGTTGACAATCCGGTTTATTCATTAACTTTCACCACCTCAGTTGGATAATTGACTAAATGTTGAACAAATTCTTCTAATCTGTCATAGTCACTCACTTCAAGAGGTTTGTTTTCACCTGCTTGAACAATTGTCCATTCCTCTTTCTGCTGTATTTTTTTTTCCTTATCCCATTTGTGCCAGGTCAATGTTGCGTCTTTTCCCTGTAATCTTCCTCGTCCAATACTACTTTCCCCACCTACAGGTAAATCACTTGTCCATAAATCTTTGAGTAATAGCAGAAGTAAGCCTATTTCATAATCTTTCGGGTTACGCAACTCTAGTTCAACAGTGACAATTGTTTTATCACTACCAAATATAGGTTGTTCGTCAAATAATGCCCCGTGATATGCTCCTCCTGTAAAGCGATCGATAGCAATGCGGTTTTGCACCAAGTCAGCCGTATTTTCGATAACGCTTTCATGTACCACTAGGCGACTTGCTTTTGCTTGTTTACTGTTTTTTTCCACAAAGCCGAATAAGTCATTGACAATTTTCTCCGGCTTGTTCAAGGTATTAACAATACGTTCAGCGCGATGGCGCAAAACACCTGCTAGACTGGTTCCAGACAGCACAGGTTTGAGTTCACCGTCTCGATGCGATCGCAAATGCACCACATCAGGCGCACAACCCGTGGAGTCTTGACCTGAGCGAATGAGCAAGGGACTGGCGAGTTTAAAGGTAGCTTGGAGGAAGAAGCGATCGCGCCTATCCGGTTGTGTGGGAGTGACTCCCAGTGCGGCTGCGATCGATTGGCTGGTGGTGGGTGGCTTGGCGTAGGGTTTTGACCAAGAACGATCAAGACTCAACCAGGCGACGCGATCGCGATGTTGTCTTAAATCAAATTCCCAGACTTGCCATTCGTCTACATGACAGCGACCAAAACCCCGCCGCTTTTTCATCCCGATGCTGATTTCACCAGACTTTAATCCCTCTAAGGCTAGAGCTAATGCTTCTCTTAGCTGATTCTCATCGTTTTCCCGATCAATCAGCAATTCAAAGTTAAGCGGAAACTGAGTTCCTGCTGATAATAATTCCAAGTCATATTTGGCTTGGTCAGCCGCTGTCCCCGTTGCACTATCTATTTTTACGCCATCTCGCAGCTCAATTCGAGGACTATCACGGCTGAGAGCATCATCAATAATTAAAGGACTTTGCGTATCTTGCTTTTTGGTATCTAACTTCTGCTGTTCGGGTAAATGTTTTTCATCGTCATAGGCAAATAAGTCACCAAATAGTTTTGCTGCTATATCCTGACGACGTTCACTTTTGCCGTAGTCACGCTTATACTCATGTAAATAATTTCGTAAGGCTCCAGCAATGGATGAACCCGTCAATAAAGCTTTAGCACTGATACTGTCACGCAACAGCATTAAATCCGTAGGACCTTCAGCATCACCATTGCCTAAACAAGTGGGCGTATCTAGAACCAGCACACCACACACAATAATCCGCTTGACAATATGTCGCCCTTCACATTCTCTACTCATTATTGTTCTCCTTAGTTGCTTGCTTGGCAACTGCCATGATTAGGCGTAGCGTGTATTCTAGTTTCAGCCTATCGATCTGTTCATATGGTACTGATTCACTAGCAACTCTAACGTCTAACTTTCCTGAATCCAGCCAATTACTTGGGTTATATAACCATTCAAAAATCAGCGTTTTCAGTGTTTTTCCATTTACTTTTGTAGTTTCAAATTGAGTATCAGCGTTCTTGGGAAGATTGTTCAGCAGTTCAATTACTGGATTTTGACTCTCCTCAGCCAGCGCTTGTCTGGCTACAATCATCAGTCGAGAAAGTTGGCTGTTAGTCATCTTGTTGGGGTTAAGCTGGGTAGAATTAACTTTCTCTAGAAGTAGCCTCTCCAGCTTTTGCTCCAACAACCGCTTTGCCATCTGTCTGGCTATTTGACTCTCTTCGGAGTTGGGTTCTAGCTGTGGCTCAGTCCAGTCAGTCTCTGATTCTGAGTTTAGGAATCTAGCAGTAAATCTTGGATGGTCTTCCAACCAATTCACCGCTACTCGCCCAAAACCATCAACCCGCCTTTCACCAATTCCTTGATTTTCCAGGTTAATAATTCGGTCAGGATTAAGTTTACCGTTATGCTTGAATACAAAAACACTACCTGCTGCTAAAGCTGGCACTTGAGGTAAAGGCAATCCCCATTTTCGGTTAAATCCCCCCACGATTAGACTACTGGTATAGCTAGATTGTGGTTCTAGCTTCACCTCTAGTAATTTTTCCAGTAACTCAGTTAAAGGATTAATGGCTTGAGATATTTCATTCGAGCCTGAATTCTTTGGTGGTATGGCGACATACTGACCCCATTCATCTCGTAAAATCAGGTCACTCAGGAGAGTAATGCGTAGAATCTCGCGATCGCACCGTTCTTCAAAGTCAGCGAACTCTGTCCCCAGTTCGTGCCAAGTCTCAGGTGCTTCTACGCGATCAACTTGGCTCTGTCCGTAACCTGCACTCTGAGAACCCCCTAACCATAGTTCCTTTGGCTCTAGTAAAGGTTTAATTTTCTCTACATCGTCAGCCTCATCGCAGAGAATTACCGCCTGAAACGTTTGTCCTGCATCTAGAGCCTCGTAGCGGAAGACAGCACCGCTTCCTTCAATACCTCTACCTCTTTTGCGATCGCGTTGATTATGAATATTAATCCGGCGTTGTTCCCGGTAAAGGACAACATCTTCATTATCGACAGTACAAAACTCGGCTTCTAAGGATTTGTAGGAAATATTCGGGTTGGGTTGATCATAGCTGAAATCATAAATAATTATCTCTTCTGACTTAGAGAAGTCAGCACCTTTTTTCTTCAACCAGGAACGGGGTATAGGCAGAGTACGCTTTTCTTCAACCTTGCTATACAAATAGGCATTCAAATAACGAGTACTGCCATCAAAGAATAATCGCCTTACATCTGGAAATTTTGAGTCATCTAAAATATCATCGGTGCTTCGCAATCCGTGACGCTGGAGATATCGACCAATTAACACACCTCGAATCATGCTACCGGGAATGTACGAATACGATACATCACTGTTAGGATCGCCTTGAAGTGAAGTCGCCAATATAGGCTGCTGAGTATGCAGTAAAAATGTAATGGCTTTCATACCCGTGTCTCCTGCTCAAAATAACGGAGATGGTTTTGAGTAATTTCTTTACCCGTTGAATCATACAGCGTGCAACATACATGACCCCGCCCTCGGTTGCGTCCACTCCCAACCCGCCGCAGTGCCAATATACCAACGGCTAGAAGTGCTAGCATATCTGCTGTTGGAGTTTCTTCAAACAGTAGGGAAGCCGTAAAACACAAGTCTCGCAGAACAACTCTACTAGACCGCAAGCTATGTTCGGCAGGTGCGCCGTCTTTGGGGTCAATAGCCGTTTGGCGGCGAATCGTTGTCAGGGAAGAGAGAACATCTGATTCTGTTAGCTTCCTCTGATGTTTAGGACGTGTCCTTTCTTGGTCGAGTTGTCGTCCTACTTCTGTTCGCAAGTCTTTTGGTAAACAAGCATCCCCGACGTGCATTTTAGAGATAGTTTCGAGGGTGCTACCAGAAATGCCAAACAGATGACTAGCTGTCTCTTGCCAACGGGAGCGGCATTCTTCAGGTAACATGACTACTATATTGTCGCACTCCTCACTCAACAATCCTTTGAGAGTTCGTCCCCGCAAATAGGGAAATCCATTAGAATCATGTTCGACTTCCTGGTCAACTAAACCGGCTACTCCATCCCCTTGTCCAAAGGTCGTGTCACTCAAGAGTTTAATTTTCAGATGGTAAATTTTCATGATTTTTTTCCTCTAGGGGGACATGAAACTCCATTGCTTCAATCGCATCAAAGTAGGCACAGATTCTCTCATTTGTTCTAGGATCGTCAGTCCAGCCATTTTGATGAAGGTCATCCGTTTGTGCTGCTGAAAAACGGGGCAAATAGTCCTTATGCAAACCATAAACTTGCAAAAACTGTTTAGTTTTATCTGAACCTTGGCGTAACTGTTCCCGTAAAGCAATAACCTTATTACGACGACCTACCCAATTGGGATGAGTATTCAACTCGCGGACAACTTGGGAAAAATCCATCCAATTTCGCCAATCACTCTCAGAGTGTAAATATACAGGTCGCATGGTTAGATTGCCTTCAGGGACTTGATATTCTCGCTTACGAATGTCGCTGATTGAGCCTAATAACCCGCTAGCACCGATGTGCCAGTCAAGTGCAGAAAAATCTGAGATTCTCAATCGTTTTTTTTCATCAAGCACAAAGTTTTTAGCATTTTTGCACAACGCCTCACTTAATTGATAAGCTCTGGCAAATGGATAATGAGTTTTGACAATGGCAATCCCTGCACAAGCCGTTAATTTTTTGCCATCGGGAATATTTGCTGTTTCCGCTTCAAAGGCTTTGAGGTAGAGTGCAGCTAAGGTTAATCCCAAACGTCCATCACAAACAAAAGTGACATCATCACCGCCATAAACAATTGGACGACAGGGTATATACTTTTTTCCGTCTCTTTCGGTAACTGCAAACTGTTCCAACAATTTACCTTGTGCTAATTGAAGTACTTTATTAGCAACAACTTTGAGAGCTTTTACTCCGGCTTGATTTACTTTCTCAGAGAGGTCACGCATACGCATGATATACTCTCGATCTGATTGAGATTGATTCCCGTACTCTTTGAAGCGATCACCCATACCATTGCCATCAGCATGAACAATAGCCATATAACTACTGCTCCCTTCAGTGCGACCTAAATCATCAACATCATAAGGAACTATGTAATCACCGAGATTCAAGCTTTCACCTTTAAATATAGTCGTGATTAGCTTTTCATTGGCTGGCGCATCATTTTTTGGATCGACTGTTCGGAGTTTTTCAACGATTTCTCTGGAGACAGGATAACTGGTAGGAACACTGTAGTGATCGCTGGTATCTACGGCGACTAATCCAGTAGAAAGACAGTTAGCTGTTACGCCTAAGCCCAGTAATGGTACAGAAGGATTATACTCGCGTTTCTTTTGCTCCAGTTTTTTGATTACGCTATCAACCGTTTTGCTGAGTTTATTACCCCATTCAAAGGGTTCACTATGAGCGACTACAATTTTTAGACCAGGTGCTTCTCGCAATATCTTTTGGCTTAAGGTTTTGGTAAATCTGATGGCACAATCTATATCTTTGAAAAGAATAACGGCATTACCACCTCCGGTGTAGACTAATTCAGCATCAAGATTATCATTTTCAATTCTTTTCTCTTGTTGATTGCCATCTGGGATATAAACATTATCTCCAAACCTTTGCCACAAAACCTGTTTAACCCAATAATTGGTTGCTTTAGCCACTAGGTAGGATGCACCGATGTTTTCCCGCAGGCGATTGCTGCCAAATATGTAGGTTTGTATTCCCGTTGTATCAATTACACTCACAATATATTTGCTCATGGTGCATACTAATTTTGTGGACTATTCTCACGAATCCATTGAGTTATTTTTTTTGCAAATTTATTTGGCTTAAGATCGTTACATCCAAAAACAGCAATTTTTTTGTCTCTGACAGTAGCTTCTAAGTCCCGTTTAACCAGATTGGGATTGTTGTTCAAACAAACTAATGCTACCCGTGCTTCATCGCCTCCGAGTTGTTTTGCTCTTAAATGAGCCTCAAATAGCTTTTGTTTGCAAGTGGCTTTATCGTGAGCAGTCGTACAAGACAAGGCAAATAGTTGATAATCTCGCATGAAGGCAACGTCAAATTCAAATCTATCATATCTATCATCTGTATTATCAGGATCATCAATATGAAATGACATTGCACTTTCGTGAATATCAGGAAACTGTCCAGATATATTTTGAATTTGACGGAGAACATAATGCTCTAACCAAATGCCACTTAGCCAAGAGCCAACATCACTTAATGAACTAAATCCTTTGTCTTTCGATGCTTGCAAGCAGAGTTCGTTATTAGAATTCAACATTTTATACTTTTGCAAAACTTGCTTGATTTTCTCTGGCGCTCCATCTAAACTAATTCCCGTAATTTTTATAAGCTCTGTATCGTCATGCCAGAAACCATATTTATCCTTAGTTTTGGGATGTAGCATTTCTTTGCACCATCTCCACCATTGCTCTCCAATACTATCTGTATTTTTGGGAGTGACAGACAAATAAGCATCAAGAAACTCCTTGGCTGCATCAGGTAACAGGGGTCTATCGCTGGGCTTCTTGTTTTCTTTCCAAGGTAAATCGTGTAACTTGAATAATTCTTCTAATTTAACTTTTTCTTTTATGTGTTCTGATTGAGGAGAGTTATCATCCCTATCGATGACCATTTTCAAACTTCGAGCATCCAGATAACTAAATATGGGATCATTAACACCTAAAGCATCCAAGAAGGCTCGATAACTGTGAACAGACATTGCTTTAGTGCCGCCTGTATAATTTAAACCAAACTTCTGAGCTGGATTGGTTTTTGCTATGTCTTCTACTTTGTTTTTAATTATGTTCCAAATGAAATGAGAATTAGCCTCTTTGTTACCTAACGAAATAGTCTGAATAGTTATAGTTATAGATGCCAACCTTCTCTTGATGCAATCTGCTTGAGTCGCTGTGTCTGTGCTGTGTACTAAATAAACAGTACCACCATCTTTGAGCAACATCCTCGTCGTAATGTAGTTAGGTAGAGGATTTTCCCCAATGAGCAAAAACAGATGATCGACTTTGTACTTATCCAACTCAGATGTGTTCATAGTGGCTAACCTGTGTATGAAGTTGCTGCTGGGGTGAGATAGGCGATCGCTCTTCCTTAACACGAATGGTACTGACTGGCAGGCTGGTGGGCAGTGCCCACCCTACCGTATATCAAGGGTTTCGGCGATCCCAAAATGCACGCTTTTCAGTGCCATTCTCCTTAACACTCTAATCCAACTTATCTCTAGACTTGAACAATGGGATTGAGAGGGGAAAGAGTCGAGGGCGCGATCGCCTCTGTACCAAAAATTATGCCACCCCTTCGGAAACACCCCCTTCCGATACTTGGTAGGCTATAAGCCACACTCGACAAAACCCAAACGAATGTCTGATCTATTCTTTCGCCATCCCCCCCAACCTCAACTCCTGCAACAGTTAGCCAAGGGACTTTTGCCACAAAATCACCATCTCACCCGGGCGGTGAGATTATGGGTTTGGCTGCGCTGGCTGTATGGGGATCAGGGATACACGGCTTTACCCGACAGCTTCACCTACGCCGATTGGCGTCAAGCCTTCTTCAGCCCAACGCACCAGGATGAGAAACAAAACGATATTCTCCAGCACCATGAACCCAACTGCGCCTGTACGAAAACCACCAGAGAATGGCTCAAAGAACTGAATATAGCCATTGATGAATGGCAAGAATCCTTACAACAACACCTCTCAATTTCTGATTATGACCTGGAAAACTTACTCCAAGAACGGCTATTTGCTCAAGTTCGCAAATCCCTTCAGAGTGACTTAAACTTACTGGTTGATCTCAACTGGCTGCAACGAGTCCCTTACTCAACCGGGAGAAGCAAGAACTACCGCCGTGTCCAAGTCTTGCCCATTTCTCAGCAACCAGAAAACCGAATCTCTGACAGTAACCTGACGCCTCAAGAGCAGGTTTATTTGGTGGAAACCTTAGAGATGATTAGTTTTCTCGACCCCGCTATCCCGTTGTTAACCGAGCAAATTTCTCCCCAACCCCAAAAAGATACTCATCGTGTTTTTTTGTACGTTGATTACTTAGTCCATGAGTCTACCCAAAAGCAAGATGAGGTCGATCAACTTCAGGGACAATTGCAGGAAATTTGGGACTCTGGAAAAATTTACCCCCTACTCATGACCTATCACAGCGCTCATTTGGGTTTAATCAAAGAATGCGTTATCTATCCTGTTTGCATCTATTATATGGAACGGGCAAAATATTTATGTGCCTATGGCAGCACTCCCAATAGCGAAATCAACTGGCACAATTATCGCCTTGACCGAATTTGCTCTGAGCGGTTGATGCCATTAAACTGGACTGATCCCCGCGTCCCCCAGTTGTTGCAGGAGAAATATGAGAAGAACCAACTGCCAACACCCACAACGGTTCACACAAAACTCAAACAAGCGTGGGGGTTTGATTTCTATAAACCATCGGCATTGATGGTACTGCGGTTCAACCAAAATTTTCACCAACACTATATCCGAGGCACGTTTCTACATCACACCTTTGCACCGATTGACTATCAGCAAGCCATCCGTTTAATCAAACAACATACGCCCAACCCCAAACACAAAAATACTCTGCTAGACATTCTTCAGCATCGCTCTCCCGATGATGGCTACTACCAAGCTCAATACCGGGTTAACGATTATCACGTCATCCGGCGCTTACGAGCTTTGGGTGCAGAGGTAGAAGTCTTGCTACCTTGGGAATTGCGAGAACGAATCGCTCTAGATCTCCAAGAGACTTGGAACTACTACAGCTATAAGGCTCTAGGGCTATAACACCATGAGTAGTCAACTAGCCAGCCAAATTACTGCTGGTTTTACTAAAATCGGACGCTGGATGTTTCACCTCATAAGCATTCAACTTATTATTCAGTTCTCGGATGCGGCGGGAGAGTAAGCGGATAATATTAATGGCAATTCCCGGGGTCTCATCAATGGCGTCATACAATTGCAGTTGAGTCAGCATCAGACATTCGCAAGTTTCCAGCGTCGTCACTGAAGCCGAACGCGGTTCAGCATCAAAGAGTGACATCTCGCCAAAACAAGCACCTTGTCTCAGATAAGCCAAGTCGCGATCGCCAATGTGAACCCGCACAGAACCGGATACCACAATATAGAGCGATCGCCCTTCTTCCCCTTGAGTGACAATCGTATGGTCACTGGGGAATGATAACTCATCCATAACCGAAGCAACGCGCACCAGAAAATCGTCCCGCAATTCCTGAAAAATGGGGACGCCCCTGACAAAAAGTAAACGCTCAACGCTGGTTAACATGGGATTAGCGGGTAGCTGCTGAGGATTGGTGCTAAGTATAGCTGAACCAAGCTCTAGTTTACTTTATCCCACATTGACGGATAATAAAGGATTTAAGAGAACTGAACACACCAATCTGCAAGATATCCCTGAAAATTAAGCCAATAACCCCTTAATAAACCCTTTCTTAACGACTGCTCCATCAGCTCACTAGACCAAATTCGTTACTCATCTGTTGAGCTACCGCCGCCACTAACCGATCGGAATCATGTTTGAGCATCGGTAGTAATTCGATACAAGAACGGGGCGATGCAGCTTTCAAATAAGTTAAAACCGCTTCCCGGACAAAACCCGTGGGATGACGCAGACAGACTAACGTCGCTTCCGGTGTCAAACTCAGATGAGCCGCCCGAGCCAAATGGAAACAACAAGCCAGTGTCCAATCCGAGAGAAAATGACGAAAATCAATCAATTGTCGCACGCGATCGCTGGGATTCATCGGTTGATAAGAAACTAGCTCCTGCAAACATTCCAGCTTTTCGCCAAAGGAACGGCGATCAAACAGAGCTAAAAATGCTTGCTTTTGGGGAATATCTATGGTATTATCCAGTATTTCCAGTCCCATAGCCATATTGGAGCGGGACTCCGATTCCAGATTAAAAGATGCCGCTTGAATCGCACCGACTGGATAAAGAAACTTCATCAGCAAAAAACAATTCTCCTGCAGATCCTTTTGCTGATCGTTTAACGCCCGCCGCAGCAAATCTGCCTCCTGTCCACTGATCAGTTCTGGCTTCAAATCCACCAGTGCGGCGTAAATCTGACCCAAAAACAGCAGTTCTTGCTCAATTAACGTCTCAATACCACTACGTCCCAACCGATCAAGTACCGCATCGATTCCTTGCTCATTGGGAATTTTCAGTAAGCTGCGGAGGATATTACGGCGGCTGATCCCCCAACTCGTCATTAACTGTTGCACCAAATGATTGAGGGCATCGGATGTGCCAATTTCAGCCAAAGCACTCCAAGCTTGTACCCGAACTAAATCAGGTTTATGGATATCTTCTGCCAACTCCAGCAGCAACGGAATCGCTTCATCACCCAGACGCACCAACGCCATGCGAGCAGCTTCACGAGTCGATTTGTAATACAGCCCCCGCACTAGTGACGGATAGAACTCGTCCAAATGGGTTGCCGCAATCACCTCTAATAAAGCGCAACGGACACGCAACGACTCATCTTTTAACAGATGGGGAATATAAACTCTCAAGGCTTGCAAATACTCTGCCTCTCCCAACGCTCGCGTTCCCATCACCCGTTCTCGTTCCCGTTTTGACATCACCATTCGCCGCAGGATATCTGTCGCTTCCGCTTTCTCTTGTGAGGTTCCCCGACGCAAGATAATCGCGGCGGCTGTGGCTCGCACCATAGGATCAACTGTCCCATGGAGATACGGTTTAATCGTATTAATATCCAATTCGGCTTGAGTCAGCCAAACATAGCGCAGCGCCAACGCCAAAACTTCTGGCGGCGGTTTTTGCTCAATCAAGACTTGCACATCCTGACAATAGGCTGGATTGGGATACTCCAACATCGTCTCTAGACTTTGACACTGGAGTGCAATTGAAAGGCGAGGCAAAAGGGGAGCCAGAACCTCACCCACATTTGTGGGGTCAATCTGGGATAACAGTTGAATGCAAGAGCGTTTATCGGCTTCAGTACCTGGTTGTTCCAGGGTTTCTATCACTGTTCGCTTGAATGCATTTAAGTCAACATCAGAAAACCCTAAGCGTCCTTGTTCAGCGCTATCAACCAGCAAGGTGACGTAACTTGATCGCATCGACCAAGCACTCAGCAACCAGATCAGGGAGAAAAATACAATGGCAAGAATAAACATACCACTCTGCCATTGCTGAATTTGTTCTTCCGGCTGTCCAGGAAATACATAATGCAACAGCCAGATCCCAGCGAGCATACTAATGCCCGTAATACCCGTGGTTATGGGTTCAGCAATCCCCTGAACCCTGGTTTGCAAGCTATTACGAATTCCTTCGGGTATCGGTTGAAACAGGAACGGTTCAATTCCGGCAATTAAGGTATAGCGCAGGAGTTCGTCAATAAACCGCAGGAAAATTAGACCGACAAAGAGTCCGGTTACAAATCCTGGGATGGTAATCACTGAACCCAATAGCTTAAGGATCACATCCAGCAAACCACTCAATGTGATTAATCCCATAATCGCTAACGATGCGGGTAGCATCATTGCGGCGACAAAAACTCCCAGACGTTCAACGGCGCGACTGGATAGGAACCACTGAGAGGTGAGTTCAAATATCCCGACAATCCCACTGAACAAACCCAAGAACCCCGCAATCTCTGAGGCTTCTAAATTTGCCTCTAATTGACCGAGATACTGGAACTCTACCAACAGATAGAGGGCTTCGCCGAGAATAAAAAAGGCAAATAACGGAACAATATAGCGTTGTAGATGTCCCGTGGTGCGGCGGACAACAAATTCCTGGCCATCCTCTTCCCAGTCCCGTGTGGGTAAGTTAGGAAAGGCTTGCTGGTAGCGTTGGGTTAAATAAAACAACGTGCCAGCACCAACTATCATCATCAACGCCGCCACCACGAGAACGTTTTGAATTGTGCCGACAACGAACAGCAGCAGGGGTAAAGAAAAGCCGGAGATCACATCGGCAACTAAAAGTCCCGACGAGACAATCGGATAGGTGCGCTTAATTTCCCGGATATTGAATAATTGATTCGCGGCAACTTGAGAGTTGAGATCGTTGAGAACTTCGACTGCATCCATCCACAGTCGCAACAGAAAAACGGTACCCAAGGCGATTAAACCGTTTAAATAGCCAATGCCTAGGGTCAACCGAAAGATCAACAAGGGTATGCCTGTCAGGAAAGCGACTGTGACTAAGACACCCCTCATGGGAACCCGCTCTTGTAACCAAGAGTATAAGACTCCTAGTCCAGAAACCATCACGGAGCTGGCAATATAAATCACGGGTAACCACCTCGCACCGTACTCATCCAAGAACAGTGCTGTCGCACTATACTCGAACCAAAGCAGCCCAACTGAGGTAGCGGTGTAGAAGGCGAACATCAAAAAGGTGCGCTCGCCTTCTTCCGGGCGAAGATTAACCCATTCTAGGATTCGCCGTACCCATTCATTTTGAATGCGAGTACGAGTTTGTAGTTTCATTTGGCAGTTTTTCCTTAGTCGTTAGTCCTGAGTCATTAGTATTGAGTCCATCGTGGCTAACCCATGACTAGTGACTAATGACCAATGAACCCAATTCTTATTTTTTGGGAGAGAGTAGCATCATCATATTACGACCTTCACGTTTGGGGGCTTGCTGAACTTCGGCAACGTCCTGCAAATCCATTGCCATGCGCTTGAGCAAGTCTTCGGCTAAGTTGGCGTGCTGAATTTCTCTCCCCCGAAAGGTAATCGTGGCTTTAACTTTGTCTCCTGATTTCAGAAAGCGCTCAGCCGCGTTAACACGCACCTGGTAGTCATGATCATCAATCTTATAGCGCATCTTGACTTCTTTAACGTCCGCCGTGTGTTGCTTCTTGCGAGCTTCTCGGGCTTTCTTCTCCTGTTCAAATTTGTATTTGCCGTAGTCCACGATGCGGCACACTGGCGGATCTGCCTTATCGCTAACCAATACCAGATCCAACTCTTTTTCCTCGGCGATGCGTAAAGCCTCTTGAGGAGCAATGATTCCTAGCTGTGTGCCATCTGTATCAATCGCACGAATCTTAGGATAACGGATTCGTTCGTTGATTTGGGGTAGATCGCGTTGGCGTCTTCTATCACTCACGGGCGTCTGCTTGAATTTCTAGTTGTTAAGGGTTTGATAAAAAGCAAGCTGATTTTACTTGCCATTCTACTGAGTCTGATCCGGTTTCTGTCCATCTTTTTAACTTAACTTCCAAAATGCCGGGGGATTGGAGAGAAACCCTTCTAGGAGGTGGAATACGTGAGACGTTTGTTAGTCCTCATTTTTCCTAGGCTATGGGGCATCGGCTGTAGAGAGTAGCATAGAGTAGCATCCAGAAACCACTACAATAATAGGTGAGGATTTGTAAACGTTTTTGAAGTTGAGGCAGGTTGTGAACCCATCCGTATCGTGGCAGCAACGAGTCGGTAGTCAGCGAGACTGGGTTTGGCAAGGTTGGCAGACTCGTTACACCTATATTCGTCCACCGCACTCTCACTCAAGACTGGCTCCTCCAGTCCTGCTGCTGCACGGATTTGGTACTTCAATCGGACATTGGCGTCACAACTTACCTGTACTGGGTCAACAGTACCCGGTTTATGCACTGGATCTGTTGGGGTTTGGCGGTTCGCGTAAAGCTTGGGCAACATATACGATTGACTTGTGGGTCAATCAAGTTTATGAATTCTGGCAAACCTTGATACAACACCCCATGGTGTTAGTGGGTAACTCGATCGGTTCACTGGTGGCTCTGAGCACTGCCGCAACTCACCCGGAGATGGTCAAGGGACTCATCTTGATTAATTTGCCGGATTTTTCCCTACGAGAAGAGGCACTTCCGGGTTGGCTGCGACCTGTTGTATCCACGGTTGAGGGTCTAGTCGCGTCTCCTGTGGTTCTCCAAAGTCTGTTTTATTTGCTGCGACGCCCATCAATTGTCCAGAAATGGGCAGGACTCGCCTATTACAACCCCAGCGCTATTGATGCAGAATTAGTGGAGATTCTCACGCAGCCTGCTCGCGATCGCGGGGCGGCGGCTACATTTAGTGCCTTGTTTAAAGCGATGACTTCTTCTAAATTTGGTCCTCCTATCAAATCAGTTTTGCCGACTTTGGATATTCCTTTGCTGTTAATTTGGGGACGTCAAGACCGGATGATCCCTCCCCAGTTAGCCCAACAGTTTGCCGATCTAAACCCTAATGTGAAGTTAATTGAGTTAGATCAGGCGGGTCATTGTCCTCACGATGAATGCCCAGAACAGGTAAATCGGATTCTACTCGACTGGTTAGCTGGGATTTAGGAAGTTTTGACCTTTCACTTCGCCCATAGAGCATAGCGCGTGAGTGAACTCCTAATACTGCTCGCAGCGAACTCTAATTTAACTTTTTCTCCCAGACGCGCCATGGCGCGTCTCTACATTGCTCCCCCTGCTTCCCCTGCTTCCCCAGCTCCCCCTACTCCTCTGGGTTAAGATCGAAGCGGAATGAGAAAAGTCTCCCGCTTTCCTTGAACTTATGAACAGCGCTGATTTTACAGATACCTTAGATTGGACACCTGAAGCTAAAGCGAAACTCAAAAAAATACCTTATTTTGTACGTACTCAAGCTCGACAACGGATTGAGCATTTAGCTCGTGAGGCTGATTTGGGTGTCGTTACCGTAGAAATTGTCGAGCAAGCTAGGGTTGAGTTTGGTCAATAGGAAGTGACTTGTAGTCGCTAGATGTCTCAACTATTATATAAGCTTGTATTGCAGTTACTCCCATGCCATTGATAATCCTGGTTGTAGATGACAACCTAGGTACTCGTCTTTCTGTGAGCGATTACCTGGAAATGTCAGGCTATTCAGTTGTAACGGCAGAGGATGGTCAAGAGGCTCTGTCTCTGATTGATAAGTATCATCCTCACTTAATCGTGACCGATATCAATATGCCGAAATTGAATGGCTATGAACTTGTGCAACAAGTTCGGAAACGACCAGCTTTCCGCTTGTTACCTGTGGTTTTTTTAACTGAGCGCAGTAGTACTGAGGAGCGGATTAAGGGTTATCAGTTGGGATGCGATCTGTATTTGCCCAAACCCTTTGAAATGAAGGAATTGAGTGCCGTAATTCGCAATTTGCTGGAACGTTCTCAGATGATGCAAGCCGAATTGCGATTCTCTTCCACTGAGATAGGACAATCACCCCCACCGACACAGATTCCGGAGGCTATGCCCAAATCCGAATCAACTCCCCGTGCGATCGCCTCCCTCGCTTCCTCATCCAATTTACTGCATCTGACTCAGCGGGAACAACAGGTGTTAGAATTACTGACCACAGGGTTATCGAATAGCGAAATTGGTAGCCAGCTACACCTGAGTCCTCGGACGATTGAAAAATACGTTAGCTCTCTCCTGAGAAAAACAGAAACTAGCAACCGAGCCGAAATTGTGCGTTTTGCCCTGGAAAATCATTTAGTGGATTGACTCAAAAGCTTTTTTGTGGTAGGAAAATTTATCCTGATTTACGATGGGAATCATTGAATTCTGTCAATCAGAAGACCACATTGCCCACTGACATAAGGCACAATAGTAGTAAGGGCTGGCTAGAGTTGCTAGCGATCAATTTGGAGGAATTGACACTTAGCAACTCTAAAGCTACAATACCGAATTCACACCGCTTTAGACTATGCTTCAGGACACTCGAACCATACGTTACTATCAGCAACTTACAGATGCTCTAGTTTTTATGTGGAACCGGGGATATCGCTTTGATGACCTACGGTTGTATATTGATGGCTATCTTGATGCTCTTCGACATAGTAACGCTATTGAAGTTTATTTAATTCATCGCTTGGAGGAAGATGCTGTTCGTTATCTGCGCGATCCCTCGAACTTTGAAGCCGTACCCTTACCAGAACCTGAAACTGATTACTATTAAAAATAAATAAGGTACTTAGGTGTGGGCGCAAGCCTTCATCCGTGGCAACTTAAGCCACGACGCTTACCAATTCTCGTTTCCAGCAATTCAAGGGAAGCAGAGCCTCAACAGAGGTATTCCCTTTTGAGATCTGGAAACGAGATCTTCCCGGCTCGCCCTGCTTTTCAGCATAGACTGAAAAAGCCTGCTTAAGCAGGCTTTTTGGTTTATTTGGTGCTAATTATCTTGAAACGTGTAAAATGTCAAGATGCCAGTGCTACTTCGACCATTTGCTGTAATTCGCCGTTCTGATAAAGCTCGATCATCACATCTGAGCCACCAATGAACTCGCCGTTGACGTAAACTTGCGGAATCGTGGGCCAGTTGGAATATTCCTTAATGCCTTGACGCACTTCCGGCTCATCAAGAACATTCACCGTTTCGTAGGAAACACCTAAGGTATTCAGGATTTGGACGACATTGTTGGAAAAACCGCATTGAGGCATCAGTTTGGTGCCTTTCATAAACACCACGATTTTCTCTTGGTTAACGAGCTGGTCAATCCGTTCTTTAACTGCTGGCGTCATAGCTTTGCTGAAATGTCTTGTGTAGTTTTATATGGGTCTAGTGTAGCGAGAGTTTATACAGCCTGACTGGTAGCTTGCCAAGATTCAGGGGTGTAGGTTTTCAGCGCTAGAGCGTGAATGGCTTCGCTTGCCATTGCTTGTTGGAGAGCGCCATAAACAAGCTGGTGCTGTTTGACCAAGCTTTTGCCTTCAAACTGGGAGGATACAACAATCGCTTGCAGATGATCACCGCCGCCCGTTAAGTCTTGCACCTGTACCTGAGCATCGGGAAGTTCTGCTTTGATCATTGCCTCAACTTGCTCTGGACTAATCATACCCACTCCATTATTCTTCAACTTGCCACTATTAATTTAACGTTCTGGAGTCACCGATGATGTCGGTTCACGATTGCCAGAGGGGGGAAAGGGAGAACCGACGAATCCCAATTCAAAAAGCTGTTGGTAGGCTTTTTTGCCCAAATCGCGGGTGGGATTCTGAGAGCGAATGATCTGAATCAGTAAGGGAACCGCCAATTCCGGTTGATTTTGGACGCGATGCACCAACGCCAATTGATAGGTGGCTTCATCCCGCATTTCTGCCGTTTGCAGCGCGTTTTGCCGATGCTCGTTGAAAATCCGGTTATCGATACCCGAGAAACTTTCAGCCAACTGCTGATAGAAATTCGATAATTGGTTAAAAACCTGACGCGCCTGCTGGAGTTTTTGAGCGGCTAACGTATAGTCTTGAGCTTCAACAGCTTGATTCGCCTCTGCCATTAAGCGCTCTCCCCCCTGTAAACTCAGAAGACTATCCTCCTGCGTTAAAGGTCGTAGATTACTCGGATCATCTGGCTCAAGCTGCATTTGGCTGACCTCTTCTGGAAGCGCAGCCGCTTGAGTTTGAGCGTGGGCGGGTAGTAAGAGCGCCACACTCGTCGTGAAGGGAAAGGCAACAAGGCAGGTAAAGCCAAGGCTATGAATCGTTCCAGAAGAGAGCATGTAAAAAATAGGGAAGGTATTTTAGAGACAAACACAGAAACCTTCGGGTATCTTACCATCGCCAGATGCGGCAAGGGGAGTCCCATTTCAATCGCCAGACTTGGGGGCAAGGAAATTGCCGTCCCTACTGAAATTGGCTGCAAGCCCACATTATAGCTTTAGGCTTTGGCAGTAGGTTCTGTGACAGTTAACCATCAGCGATCGCGGTGACTGGAGTACAAGGCAGTCCTCCCGTCTCAACCAGCTAGACTAAAAAAATACCCTGAAGGTTTCTTAAGCATTTTGGAGACTAGGATAAAAAATATTCATATAACTGATCTTGTATAATTGACGGTAGTCCATTCTAAACTATGATCCCGCATTCTGATTCTGTGCCAGACGATTCTCCTCAAACAACTCCGGTTCCCTCTGAAAGCCTGGGTCTAGTCCTGCAACGGGGCGGTGAAGAACTGGCATTACTCAAGGTGCGCGATCGCTTCACCCTTTGTCCCCAGAACCAAATCCCCGTAGAGCAACTCGAGCAAGTCTTCAGTGTCCAATATCAGCGCCAAATTCCTCACACCCAACTTGCTGAATTTACGGTTGACGCCGAACAACGGGATGAGGCGATGCAAGCCGCACGCGATCGCGAAGATGTTGCTTTTGCTAGTCATGTCTACCAGCTCAAGGACAATCCGGCTACCTTAGTTTACCTGGGCGATCAACTCACGATTCAATTTCACCCAGACACCGATGAAGCAACAATCTCAGCCCTTCAAGCTGAATTTGGCTTAGAATCTTTGCGATCGCTCGTCGGTATTCCCAACACCTTCGTCTTTCAACTCACCCCCAATTCCCCAGAGAATCCGCTAAAAATAGCCAATCGACTCATTAGACTCCCCGAAGTTTTAACCGCAGAACCCGATATCATAGTCCCCAAACAGCCGAGCTACCATCCCCAAGACCCCTTATACCCTCAACAGTGGTATCTAAACCACAGTGGCGGTTCAACCTTAGCCCCAGGTTCTCATATCGACGTAGAAAAAGCCTGGGATATTACCCGGGGAAATCGCTCCATTGTCGTTGCCATAGCTGATGATGCCATTGATGTCAACCATCCCGATTTTCAGGGCACCGGAAAAATTGTCGCGCCCAAAGACTTTAAAGACAAAGACTTCATTCCTCTACCCAGTGGTTCTGGTGAAAGTCATGGTACCGCTTGTGCTGGGATTGCGGTTGCCGAAGAAAATGGTCAGGGTATTGTCGGTGTAGCACCCGGATGTGCGCTGATGCCCATTCGCACCAGTGGATTTCTGGATGACACTAGCATTGAAGAATTATGTAAATGGGCAATTGAAAATGACGCCAGCGTTATTTCTTGTAGCTGGGGTGCCGCAACGGTTTACTTCCCCCTTTCCTTACGGCAACGGGCTGCCCTAACCCTCGCAGCGACTGAGGGACGAGGCGGGAAAGGCTGTGTAATCGTCTTTGCTGCTGGAAATGCTAATCGCCCAATCAATGGCACCATCTTTGAGCGCGGCTGGACGAGTGAATTACTGCGTGGACCGACAAACTGGCTCAGTGGTTTCGCCGTACATCCAGATGTGATTGCGGTTTCGGCTTGCACCAGCTTGAGCAAAAAAGCGGCATACAGTAACTGGGGAACCAATGTCTCCGTTTGCGCCCCCAGCAACAATGCTCCGCCAGGAATGTGGTTTGAAAAAACAGGTTTTATTGGCACGGCACCCAAAGTGAATGCCCCAACCCCAGGTAATGGTGTCTTTACCACCGACTTACTGGGAGCCTCGGGGTATGAAATCGGTGACTTTGTCGGCAGTTTTGGTGGCACATCGAGCGCCTGTCCAGTTGTCGCGGGTGTTGCGGCACTGATTCTCTCGGCTAATCCTGATCTGACGGCTAAACAAGTCAAACGTATCCTGCAAGATACAGCCGACAAAATTGTAGACCGTGATGCTGACCCCCAGCTTGGTATGCGATTGGGAACTTATGATACGAATGGGTATTCTCAATGGTTTGGCTATGGTAAGGTCAATGCTTTTAAAGCGGTACAAGCGGCTCAACAGCAACGAGTTCAAACTGCTAAGGTTGCCCAAATCCTCAAACGACGCAATGATCAAAACTTAGCTATTCCTGATGATAATCCCCGTGGTGTGACTAGCACGATTCAAATCACAGAATCTGCCCCAGTGCAAAACATTCAGGTGACGGTGGACATTGAACATGAGTTTTTGGGAGATTTAGAAGTGCAGTTGAAATCACCCAATGGTCAGACTGCGCTGCTACAAAGTCGTACATTGGGTGTTAACACTCAACTCCAATACACCTATTCTATAGACAATACTCCGGCGCTCAAGTCGTTGCTGAATCAGGATAGTGTTGGTATTTGGCAGTTGAGAGTCATTGATTATGCGCCGATGGATACAGGGAGACTTAAAAGCTGGGAATTAGTTATAGGAATCTAGATAAGGCATAAGTTATAAAAAGCAGGGTGGGGTAGCTTGTGCTACTGTTTTTCAGAAATTTTTTAGCCTAGAATTCAACCTAAATCGTCAGGATTCCCCATCCGAGAGAGCAAGTGAGCGTTTAGCTCACGATGCTTAGGATGGGGAGGAATGACGAGAGCAACGCAGGTACGGAGTTGCTCAAGCCACTGACTGAATTGGTGTTCTAGGAATTAGGGCATAGAAAAGCATCTACGTGAATAGTATTACTTTTGCCACGGTGATGTGGCTACTCAGCCGAATTGTCATTGCTATAGCTATGTTGGTGATTGCTCCCTTATTACCTGCGCCACCTGGGGGCATTCAACCGACGGTAAGTTGGGATGTCTTTTCCGCTTGGGATAGTGACCACTATCAAATGATAGCCACTTCAGGTTATGAATATGCTAATGATGGTCAGGGACATAATGTAGCATTCTTTCCTTTATTTCCCTTACTGGTTCGGGCGGTGATGAGTGGGGGATTGCCCTTTAATGTAGCCGGGACTGTTGTGAATAATCTGGCGTTTTGGGGTGCGCTAATCCTTCTGTGTGGTTGGGTTCAAGAGAGTCATGGGCAGAATGTTGCTCGCTGGACAACAGCGGTTTTAGCTTGGTGTCCTTTTTCTCTATTTGGCACGGTAATCTATACGGAGGGGCTATTTCTGTTGTGGAGTACGGCGGCTTTGCGATCGTTTGACCGTAAACACTATGGTTGGTCAGCTTTATGGGGAGCCTTAGCCAGTGCGACACGATTACCCGGAATTGCACTATCCCCAGCGTTTTTGCTAGTGGCTTGGCGAGAGAAAAGATCGGCTTTCGCCTACCTTCCTAGCTTAGCCACCGCCGGAGGAATGGGACTCTATAGCCTCTACTGCGGAATTCGTTTTGGGGACATGCTAGCCTTTTTAAAGGTGCAACAGGCATGGCAACCTGAACAAGCTTTTTATGGACAGGGCTGGTTGAAGATGCTGGTGCAAATTTCAGCAGGGACAGCCAACTGGAATCGGGGTTGGATTCAAGATCCGTGGCATCCCTTGCTTTTTGTGGCGATTTGTGCATTTGGTTATTTAGTGTGGCGATCGCAAAGTGATCTCACACGGCGAGGCACTCTTCAACCCCCGCGAAAGCGATCTCGTCTGCAACGGCTGTGTGTGGAGCAAGGGTATGGCTTTTACAGCCTCTTCATTCTCCTGTGGCTTTTAGCTGGAGATCCGCTAATTAATATGATTATGGTTTGGGGAGGTGGCTATTTACTCGTGGGAGAGCGAACAAAGCTTAGACCTGTTGCCGTCACCTATGGATTTTGCAGCTTAGCCGTGATTTTAAGCCCAGGTCGCACCATTTCTGCTGAACGCCATGCCTATGGCATTGTATCAATCGCGATAGCCTTAGGTCTGCTGCTGGCGCGTTATCCGCGATGGGGATGGGCAACACTCCTATTTTTCACTGTAGTGTTGGTCAGCTTCGCCGTGCGATTTGCCCAGCATCTCTGGGTTGCTTAGGTTGTAGATTAGGGAGAATGTCAGCAGGGTAGTGGATAAATGGTGTTATTATAATCAGCGAGGTTTATATTCGGCTGTATCGTTTGTTTTGATTTACGGACAGGCATGTCTCCGAATCATAAGTCTCTACATTCATTGGTTTTGGAGATACTCTATGTCAATTTACATTGGTAACCTGTCTTATGATGCTACAGAGGAAGACATTACCAGTATTTTTGCTGAATACGGCACGGTGAAGCGGGTTCAGTTACCCACGGATCGAGAAACAGGTCGGATGCGGGGCTTTGGTTTTGTGGAAATGGAATCAGAAGCTGAAGAATCTGCTGCTATTGATGCTCTAGATGGCGCTGAATGGATGGGTCGGGATTTGAAAGTCAATAAAGCTAAACCTCGTGAACCTCGGGGTCAAGGCGGTGGTGGTCGTCGCGGCGGCGGCAATCGCGATGGATTCTCTCGACGCTACTAAAACCCAATAATGCGGATGTAATCAGCCCATTAATGGCGGCGTTTCTCTACGTCTCCTAAAAGCTGCACTATCAAGTGAAATCAGCTTTTTGTGCTGGTTTCACTTGATTCATTCCGGCTAGGTGTGGTCAGGCATCAAGCAATAAACTCAAGCTGAGGAGGAAATAAAATGGCACAGGTAACTGTCGGTGAACATGAAGGGATTGAGTCAGCCCTCCGCCGATTTAAACAAGCTGTCTCCAAAGCGGGAATTTTTCCCGACATGAAGAAACATCGTCACTTTGAAACGCCGATTCAAAAACGGAAGCGCAAAGCCATTGCTAGGCATAAGCAACTGCGGCGGCTTTCTCGCTATCGCAAAAAACGTTTTTAAGTGTTCACTCTTGTGCAGTAATCATGACTCCTGAAGCTATACGCACGGTTTCTCAGCTAAGGCAAGAGTTTTATTATCAATTTGCCGCAAAGATGAACGTGCCAGTGAAGATTACAACCCGCAATCCATCAACGGGTAATTTGCCAATGGCATCTTGGATCGATGATCGGCAACGCATGAATTATCTGTGTGTTTATGTTCACACAGCTCCTGATGAATTACTCCCGGAACGCCCCTTTATTTTGCGAGTGTCTATTAATAAAGGGGCAGGTATCGTTCAATCGAGGCTGTGGGGACGGGATTGTCGAGGAATTAATCAAAGCTGGCACTTTGACCTAACGCTATTACCTGAGGAAATTTTAGACTTTTGTACTTGGATTGTTAACTTAATTAAATCTCATCGGCAAACTGGTGTTCTAGGTGTCCCTGAACCTCCTCATCCGTTTGATTTCAAACTATCTAATAGCCAAATACTCGTTAATGAGGCTTGGACTCAGAAAGCTCGGCAGGAAATTAGCTGAATTGGGGGGAAGCCCCACGCCCTACTGCTCCGGAGACGTGGGATGAATCGCGAGTCAACCCCAATTATAAAATCGACCAATTACTCAAGGGAACGGGGATCGGGCAATAGGAAAAGTGCAGGTATGGTAAGGGGATTCAGGAGAGAATAAGGTGGACAAAGAGCATATATCTGCCGAAGCGAGGGCAATACGCGATCGCTTATTTGGATGGGATAGTCCCACCCAAGCGCAACTCGAAGAGATTGGCACTGTTGAGTACCTGTGGGGACGGCTGCTAGATACTATACTAGAGACTTGTCCAGATAACCGGGAACGCGATCAGGCAATTGTTCAGCTAGAGAGTGTGCGAGAATGGACGCGAAAGTCAATTATCCGAGGAGCGGAAAGTAGGAATCGTTGATACTGGTGTGTATCTATCTGCAACGATGTAGCCATTGGTGTTTATTAAGTAGCCACACGTTATCTTCTATGCCAACAACGACTGACTTTCTCACGTATACCCAATGGATAGGCATTCTCACCCTAGTCTGCGGAGTTCTTAGCATCCTAGGTTTTATCTTTAAATGGGGCATCCGATTTCGGCTGGTGGGGATTACTGGCTTTATGGGGGTTCTCACAGGCGGCTTATTTGCGCTGAGTATTGTCCCGTTTACCCGTACAGTGGTTCCTGGTGCTGTGCCTTTTTCCTTAGTCTACGACAACGGAGGCAACCAAGCCGTCATCGCTTTACCCACAACAATCAACGAATCTCAACTAGAAGCCAGTCTGCGCCAAGCCGCCAGTGATTTGTATTCTTATGGGCGTTTGGGTGGAGAAACTAACCAACTGACTATTCGCGCCCGCACCGTGATCCACCCAGAACCCGGTATATCTAAACCCCTAGTTGTAGGTAAAATCAGCCGCTCGCTGGCTAAGCGTGATGATGAACAGATGACGATCAATATTTACAAAGAACGCTTGGCTCAATTACCAGACACCTCCACCTGACTTTTCAGGGGAAGTCTTGAAACCGAGTTGCTAGGGGAGATAGGGGAGATGAGGTAAGATAAAAATTCAATTAGCTGAATCCTCTGCTAAAAATGACTAACCCTGCTCCTCCCTCATTGCTGTCGCTCACAGTTGCCCCAGCGCAGGTGTTGCGCGGTGTCCCGGCATTAGCACAATCTGGAGAGGCGATCGCGTCTTTGGGTCATCGTCCCCTGATTGTCGGTGGGAATCATACCTTGGCGACGTTATCACCACAGCTAGAACCCATCTTGAAACAGCCGCCGTTAAACTGTGCTACGGCATCCTATAGTCCGGATTGCAGTGAAGTATCCCTCGCATCCCTGCAAGAAGCAGTTACCCGCCATCAAGCCGACTTAATTATCGGTGTGGGTGGTGGCAAAGCCTTGGACACGGCTAAACTCTTAGCCCATCAGTGCCAACTTCCAGTTGTCACAATTCCCACCTCTGCCGCCACCTGTGCCGCTTGGACGGCGCTTTCCAATATTTACTCGAACGAGGGAGCTTTCCTGTACGATGTGAGTCTGAATCGTTGCCCAGATTTGCTCATCCTGGATTATAGCTTGATTGAAACAGCCCCCCAACGTACCTTAGTGGCAGGAATTGGAGACGCCTTAGCCAAATGGTATGAAGCATCCGTGAGTAGTGCTCATTCGGATCAAACCTTAATTATTGCAGCGGTACAACAGGCGAGGGTGCTACGGGATATCCTATTTCAAAAGTCAGCAGACGCCCTAAAAACACCAGGGAGTGAGGTTTGGCGAGAGGTGGTTGATGCCACAGTCTTGCTCGCGGGTGTAATTGGTGGTTTAGGTGGGGCGCAGTGTCGTACTGTGGCGGCTCATGCTGTGCATAATGGTTTAACCCATATTAGAGGCTCTCACAGTGCCTTACATGGGGAGAAAGTCGCCTATGGAATTTTGGTGCAATTGCGCTTAGAAGAAATGGTGCAAGGGAATCAACTCGCCGCCTCAGCAAGGCAACAGTTATTGAAGTTTTATCGCGAAATCGGTTTACCCCAAACCCTGGATGATTTGGGTTTAGGAAATATCACTTTGGCACAGTTGCGCCAGGGGGCGGATATTGCTTGCCAGCCTAATTCTGATATCCACAGATTACCCTTTGATGTGACACCCGAACAGCTTATGGCAGCGATGGTATCTACAACTACGCCTGTAGATAAAAATTGCAGTCCAGTTTTATCCGCAGCGATGAATGATAAACAAGACTAATGAGGAATGGGGTGTGTCATCGTTCCAAAAACTTGCTCAATCTATATCATACTTTAATCCATTACAATCCTGGAATTTCTGACAACTTACCCTCGACTTCTTCAACAGAAAACCCAGTCATTTCTTGCCATTCTTCCACAGTGAAATCATAACCCCGTTCTTTTGCCATTTGGATAAAGGCGTCTACGTTGGGGGCGGCTCTGAGTTCCTCTTTTAAAGAGGGGTTCGCTTGAGCATCTCGAAACAGCTTCGCCACTTGCTCCTTCGCCATTTCTAGTAACTCCTAATTTGACTAAATAATGCTACACTAGCAGACTTCGGATTCTAGGAAAAGCAAATTTTGTTAAATTTATCAACGCTTTGGGAAACGACCAATTATATTGACACCGTGGCTATGGCAGGATAGCAGTACACCTGGTAACAAGGCTTGGCAGGAGCAGCAGTTATGGTTAAGGGTAACCCAAAAGGGTTTCTGGGACGCTTATTTCAACAATTTCGCAGCGTTGAAGGAAGTCGGATTTTCCATCGCTTCAAGACGATCCCAGGTCGCTTTCGAGCAATCCTGATCAGGTTCGTCCCAGCGCGTTTACTCTGGTTAGTGCCGTTTCTGCAAGATGAACTGAAGCAGCGTGCGCCGAGTCTAGATGAACTCAAAGATCGCATGGCGGGTAAAGGGAAGCCCGGTGAAGGATTAGAAGCCGAAGCAGAAGGCGGCGTGGTTACAGAAGTCGTCGTTCCGCCCGGAGTGAAGTCCCTCTATCCGGAGTACCGCTGTGTGCGAGGAAATCCATTTTACTGTGAATGGGTGCAACAAACCCTGCTCGAACAACCCGGTGCCAACTATTGTCGCCAATGTGGATTTCTTACCCTGTTACCGCCAGAAACGAAAATTCGGGGAATTCGGGGAACCTATCAAATTGAACGCTTCCTCAAAAATCGGGGTCGAGGTCGTCTTTATCAAGCCTTGCAACTCCCCACTCGCCAACCTGTGGTCATCAAGGAATACGTTTTACCCGATCGCTATTTTAATCTCCAAGAAAGCCAGTTACGCAAAGAAGCCTTTGTCAATCTCGCTGGCGTCACTTTAGCTGATGGGCGGGTGCAAGACTTTCGCCTCGTCTCCCCTTGGGACGCGATCGCAGATCCACGTTTTGAACGCTGCTATTTGGTCAGCCAAGGGGTTTTAGATACCTATCCTACCCTAGCCAGTTACTTGGCGCAAACTGGGGCAATGACCAGTTATCAGGTGCGACAGATCCTGGAACAAGTTCTGCAAAGTTTGGAATTTCTCCATGGACAAAAATTTCGTCTCCCTTCGGGTTTAGTTCAACAAGGACTCACGGATGGCAATATTAGTTTAGATAGCTTGCTAATTGTTCCCAGTTTCCAAGGCTTTTTTATCTATTTGTGTGACCTACTCTTGTGGGAAGGACGATTTGATCCGCCATTACTTGAACGTCCTTTGTTATTCCCCAAAAAGGATTTACAAGACTTGGGGTATGTAGCATTTTACCTTTTAAACGGTGGCACCCATGATCCGGTGACGCTGCAACCCTTCAATCCCCGGATTACAAAGCATTGGCCCCTCATTCAACCCGCGTTCAAAGACTATATTTTATCCCTAATTGGCATTGGTACCTCATCCTTTGAAACCGCAGAAATTGCTCGCCGCGCTTTATTACACTTGCCCCCCGAACCGCAAATTATCCCCCCTTTCTCCCAACCGGAAGTAGAAGCAGAGGTCAAGAAAAAGAAATGGCGGTTTTGGCGTCCTCGGTTATTCTGGCTGCTTTTGGCGCTGCTGTTGTTGGGACTGTTGATCTGGTGGCTATTGGGGAGAAATCAACCCCAAACCACGATGGAAACTGAACCATTTCCCTGCTGTATTGAACAGGTGTCAGGGATTCCGACGGGAACATTTACCTATACGGCGGAAGAAGACGGGGCGTGGGATTATATTCTGGAGCAACCCAATTTAATTGCCAAGGATACCACCTTGGCGAGTGAATTGTATCAGCGTCAACCAAAATTAGAATTAAACTATCAATCCGTCCCCACTTGGACAGACGCCATCGCACAGGTTCGGTCCGAAGAAGCGGAGTTTGCGATCGCGACTCCCCTGAATCGGTTAGGATTTGATTTAGACGCAGAACAAGTCGCTCATGATGGCTTAGTTGTCTTTGTCGCCTTCAGTTATGCTCAACGGGAAAACAGTTTACCCGCCGCCTTAAATGGGCAAATTAGCTTTGAGCAATTACGCCAACTCTACACAAGAGAGATTACCAATTGGCAAGAATTAGGTGGACCGGATCTCCCTGTTCAACTTTATGTTCCCCTCAGTGATCAGGCAATTCAACTGTTTAAGCAGCGTGTTTTACAAGAGAATACCAATACTGATAATATTGCCAAATTTGAAGCCCTCCTGCAACAAACTAACCAACCGAGTCGCTCATTTGCCAACTTAGGTCGTCCCCCGATTATCCGCACCCAAACCTTTGAGACATTGCGACAAGTAATTGGAGATTTTGAACAGAGAAATATTGGCGCGATCGGATTTGATTCCCTGAGTAAAGTGTTAGGACAATGTTCGGTCTATCCCTTGGCTATCGTTGACGGAGAAAAGCCGGGAATTTCACCCTTGGTACAAGATAACCAGCAACCAATTACCCCAAACACTGACTTATGTAATTCTAAAGGCAGTTATGGAGCTAATGTTGAGGCATTGATTAGTCAAACCTATTCCTTAGCTTATCCCTTAGCCGTTATTTATCCCAGAGATAATAGCCGTCCCCCCATTGGGAGAAAGTTTGCTGAAATTCTCAGAACTGAACAGGCGCAATGTTTATTGTCTAAAACCGGATTAGTCCCACTGCGACCCTATCTGGATTCTACCTACTGTACCCAAGAATTAGAAAGCACTGAACCTGATAACGGATGATTCACAAATTGACAATGGATAATGAACAATGGATAATGACCTCTCCTTAAAAGAAGAGGATTGAAATTAAGGAAAATCTTTTTTAATTTCTTCGTAAACGAAGAGGTCTTAGACCCAATTAATCAATTATCAATTATCAAT
>NZ_JAVJZI010000085.1:0-12123 GCF_040223135.1 Coleofasciculus sp. G3-WIS-01 | reverse complement strand
GCGAGAGCTTTTTTTGCACGGGGGAGACCAGCGGATGCGAGAGCCTTTGTTGCACGGGGGAGACCAGCGGATGCGAGAGCATTTATTGCACGGGGGAGACCAGCGGATGCGAGAGCATTTATTGCACAGGGGAAGCCAGAGGATGCGGGAGCTTTTGGTTCCATGGAGGAGACCAGGGGATAGTCTAGTATTCTCTGTAGCATAGTAGGTAAACAGTTTTTATACGACCAGTTTGATTGAATCGATTGTTATCTTTTTTTAAAATGATTCAAGAAAAAAAGCAACAAGCATCCTCAAAAAAACACCGTTTTCTCGATCAGCTTGATTCGTTAAAGCGCGAGGATGAAACCCTTAATAACATTCTAGCTGTTGATGTTTGGGCGTTAGCAAAAACCATGGATGAATTTTATCCCGGCTTTTGGTCAGCGTTTATGAAAAATCGCGAAAAGGCATTAAAGCGATTTATTGCCGAAGTGATAAAAAATAAACCGCCTAAATCCAAGCGCCCCCCTTTCCTCAGCTAGCACACCAGTCTAATCCCGCTACCTTGGAAGTAAAAAGCTTGCCCTTTAGCGAAGCGAAGAGGAAAAAGCAAGTGAACGGCAAGAAAATGTCTGTTACGATATCATTCAGGTAGACATCAAAGGAAACAAAGGATACTAATTATGGATTCACAAGCTATGCGAGAACGCATAACCGTAATTGAGAGTAAGCGACAGTTTCTCGTCCAACTTTTGGAGCAACCTAATTTAGGGATTCTCAGAATCGATGTCAATCAAGCCCTAGAAGAACTTGACGAACTGATTGATGAATTTAAGCGAACATTTCCTGAATCTATCGGTAATCCTTAAGCAATACAATCAAGTTCGGTAGCATCGGTTGTGTATAGTGGGGAAGGGGTAGAAGGGTAAAAGGGTAAGGTTTTTGTCCCAGTAGAAAGACGCGAGCAAGATGCTCGCACTACTTTCTTTTGCCCAAATGAATGAGATAAGTGGTTGATACTCTCCGACCTAGAAGAAAGGGGAGCCCAAGCCCACACTATATCCGTAGAGTTAATGTGGGCAGTTGAGTGACCTACTCCCGACGCCGACTGCTTAGGCGGTACGGCGCGGGCTTCTCCTCCCAGAACAGGATTCGCGTTTTATAGTGAGGCGAACGCAAGAGCCCCACTTTCTTGATGGGTACCCTAGAGTTTACCTAAATTAATAAGCATCCTGCAATTCATAGAAGTCGGGCGAGATATAATCCTTCCGCAGGGGCCAACCCACCCAATCTTCTGGCATCAAAATCCGCTTCAGGTTGGGGTGTCCTTCATAGACAATGCCAAACATATCGTAGGTTTCCCGCTCTTGCCAGTCAGCACTCTTCCAAATCCAATAGACTGATGACACCGTGGGATTTTCTCGCGGTAGAAATACCTTCACCCTGACTTCTTCAGGTTGCTCAGCATCATCGCTAACCTTAGTTAAATGGTAGAAACTGACCAACTCTTCCCCAGGACCGACATCATAGCCACCTTGACATTGCAGGTAGTTAAACCCATAAGCATACAAAGCTGTGGCAACGGGAATCAATACCGACCGATGTACCTTAATCACCTCAATTCCCAGGTGGTCTGGTTCCATTAACTCGGTTTCAAAACCGTTTTCCTGGAGCCAGCCGTGGACTTTTCCCGTCTCTACCAGTGGGGATTCTTCAGTATTCTCTTGTGTCTGTTCTTTTGATTCTTCAGCCACGATTCACCTCCTGCTGTTGAGCAGACTTCAGCGCAGGTGGCACAGGCATTCCCATCGCTTCGGTTAACTCCTGGGGCGGAGTTTGACGAGTTTCAGACAGCAAATACTTACCCGTAAGCACTTCTGGTACAACTTTCATGCTATGAGTGGTGCTGTAATAGCGGTGGGTTTGACTCAGGTTTGCCCGTTCCTGCATAGACTCATTCGCCACCTTCTTGCGAAGTTTAATAATCGCATCCATGATTGCTTCTGGACGGGGTGGACAGCCGGGAATATAAACATCCACGGGAATCAACTTATCGACACCACGCACAGTTGTTGGCGAATCGACGCTGAACATCCCCCCGGTAATCGTACAAGCCCCCATCGCAATCACATATTTAGGTTCTGGCATTTGCTCATACAGACGCACCATCGCTGGTGCCATTTTCATCGTGATTGTGCCAGCGGTAATAATCAAATCCGATTGTCGGGGACTAGAACGGGGCACTAATCCAAAGCGGTCAAAGTCAAACCGAGAGCCAATCATCGCGGCAAATTCAATGAAACAGCAGGCGGTACCATACATCATGGGCCACAAGCTGGAAAGCCTAGCCCAGTTGTACAGGTCGTCTACTGTCGTCAAAATGACGTTTTCTGAGAGGTCTTGCGTGACCTGAGGACGACTGATGGGATTGAGGATTTTCTCTTTTTGTTGCTGCTGTTGGGAAGCAGCGTTTGTTGTATCTGTATTCATGACCATTCTAAAGCTCCTTTGCGCCAAGCGTAAACGAGAGCAACGACAAGAATTGCAATAAAGATGAGTGCTTCGATAAACGCCAGTAGTCCTAGCTGATTGAAGGCGACTGCCCAGGGATAGAGAAATACTGTCTCCACATCGAAAATCACGAAGACCAGGGCAAACATGTAGTACCGGATATTGAACTGAATCCAAGCACCCCCAATCGGTTCCATGCCAGATTCGTAGGTCGTCCGGCGTTCGGGGTCACGGATGTTGGGTCGCAGCAGCTTAGAGGCTGCCAGCGCTAGGAAGGGGACTAAACTGCTTGCCAGTAAGAACCCTAAAAAATATTCGTAGCCGCTAAGAACAAACACAATGGGTAAGTGTCCCTAAATCTTGTCGTTATTACTTCTTTACATTCTCTTATCCATTATAAGGGTCGTTGGTTTTCTGCAAATTGAAGTGGGTCAAGTTTTTCCGAGACGATGAGATTTCCGCGATCGCGTTTATGGTATGTATAGATTAACCCTCTTGTGTCACTTAGGAAAAAAGAGGGTTACTCAGGGGCTGTATGTGGGCAAGTTCGACAATTGGGAGACTGTACCCGATCTTGAGAATCATAACGATTACAGCGTGATCGCCTGTTTGGTTGGCACTTCGGCAAGCACTTCGACAGTGTAGGCTTACCTGGTTATAATTGACAATCTATGACTGAGCTACCGATGTTTGACGAGTTCCTACACGCCTTTTTTGGGATATTCCAAAAGAGCTTCAAAAGAGAAGCTGATTTCTTGAGCTACATAAATCGCCCAGATGCTCAACGCCGAGGAGATGAAGCCTCTATTGTTGACAACGCTATTATCAGTCCTTTGCTTGAGTTACTGGGTTTTGCACCAGGGGAGCAAGCTTATAACCAGCAGAAACAAAGTAGTCGTCCTGATTTTGCTCCAACCGATCCGGTGTACGGTACTTGTTTTATTGTCGAGGACAAAAGTACATCGCTGACGCTGACTCTGGATCTGAATGATCCGAACAGTAATCTATCGCAGTTACGGGGTTATATACGTGGGTTGCGGTTCGGATGGCTGACAAATGCTAGACAGTTTATGGTTTGGGAATTTTCCAATCCAAATCAGCCTAGATGCATTATTGATTTGGATCTTCCCACTGCAATTCAGGAATGGAACCAGGGAGGAGTCGCAAACCTTTCTGATAATACGACAAGAGCATTACGGGATGTATTTGATTTGTTCCGTAAGGCTGCATTTACCAATCTGGAGCGGTTAAAGGATGAACTGGCGATCGATCTGGAGGAATGGCAGCAACGGGCATTACCTCTTGGCAATGGTAGTGGGAATGAGCCGATTTTGGTGGAGTCGTTGCAGTCGTTGGTGGAGGAGCTTAAGGGAGATGCGCGGCGATCGCTGAATCATCACCTAACCTTACATGATGAATACCTGAATAAAGCCAATCGACTGGCAGATGATGCTATTGAATCAGCGACACAACAGATTCAACAGTTGCGGGAACGGGTGTTATCTGGTCTAACGAGTATTCAAAGCTTGGTAGGTTTGAGTACAGAGGAACAGGCAACCATTCAAGAAATGCTGATTCGGCTCGAACAGGATGCCAGGGCATTTATTAGCCCCAAGGAGTTGTTCAATCAGGTGCTTGGGGTGCTAAATCAGGCATTTAAGCGTAAACACGCGGATAAAGCCAAACCGCCAAAAACTCCATCTTCTTTAGAAAAGGATTATACACCACTCCATGATGTGCTAGTTTCCTATGCCAATATGGTCTTTGGTTGGCATCAGCGACAGGCAACCCTGCGCCAAACCTATCAAGCAAATATTCGTGTATTTGATGATTACACGGTTTGGACGGCTTTGGTGCAAGAAACCATGCTTGGTGGATTGAGTGAAGACCAACGACGAGATGAGTTTGCATTGCAGGCGGCGTATGTGGTGTTTATCAGGCTGCTGTTAATTCGAGTTTGCGAGGACAAGGAGATTTTTCAGGGCGAGGATCGGGTTGCCCATCGGTTTGTGTCAGATGGGGGGATGAAGCAATGGCAGGAAACGATTAAACGGTATTGGATCTTTGCGACAGGCAATCCTTACAGTCCGTTGCTGGATATGGCGTATAACAACGCCCAAAATATTTATGCTCACTTTTTTACTGGACGGGAACTGTTTAACTGGTATCAGTTGAATGAGCAACAGTTGATTATGACACTGTACCAACTCAGCCGCTTTAACTTTGCTGGGGTAGATTCGGACATTGTAGGGACGGTATATAACACCTATGTCAGCCGCAAAGAGAAGAAGGAAAAAGGGCAGTATTACACACCTCCCGAAATTGTGAATTACATTTTGGATGAAGTGGGATATATATCGGGTGCGGGAATTATTGGCAAGAACAAACGCTTGATAGATCCGACGTGTGGGAGTGGTTCGTTTTTGGTGGCGGCAGCCAAACGGTTAGTATCGACTTACAAGAATAATGCGGATCAGATTGATGATCCAGTTACTGTTTTGGAACGGGTACAAGCCAATTTGTTTGGTTTTGATCTGAATCCTTTTGCTTGTTATCTAGCAGAGGTCAACTTGTTGATTCAAGTGTTGGATCTGGTAAAACTGGCACATGAAAAGCAGCAGCATCAACCAATCAAACGTTTTCATATTTACAATGTAGATGCCTTGGCTCGTCCTGCTGGAACTTATCGCTTTGCGTTGTTTAATACGCTGATTGCAGAGGAAAGCGACCAAGTAGACCAGATTAAAAGCCGTTCTCCTAATACACCTTATGCCAATGGATTTGCGTTTGTAGTTGCCAATCCACCCTATGGGGCAAAGCTGGGTGATGCCTACAAAGATATTCTTCGGGCTGATTATGCTGATATTTTCTTTGGCAAACCTGATTCTTACACCTTTTTCCTAAAGCTTGGAATTGAACTACTGGCAAAAAATGGTAGGCTTGGTTTCATCACTCCAAATACTTATTTGACAGGTAAAAATACTACAGCTTTACGTAGGGAGCTACTCCAGGGGGGACGAATTGAGCAAATAGTAGATTTACCTCAAGGAATTTGGTCTGATGCTACTGTAGATTGTTTGCTTCTATTTTTGAGCCAAGAATATAACGAAGCACATCGAAAAGCTCAAAAAGTACAAGTTAATTTATTAGATTTTAAAGATACTCTAGATAAACTTACAGAAAGAAGGTGGAATGAAACGCTTACACATCTACAAGAAAGCTGGTTAGATGATTCTAGATTTGAGATAAAAATTCGTTATAACGCTCTTATGCAGCAAGTTGAAGAAGCTTGCCGAATTCCCATAAATGGAAATACGACTTTAACGAAAATCTTACGGCTCGAAGATATCACGGAGAGTAATCAAGGAATTATCGTATATAAAACGAAAGCCAATAGTCAGGCTAACTTGTATGTAAAACCTCGGAGAGATTTACCACAAAATGAACCTGATTGGAAGCCCCTGCTTGACGGCAGCGGATGTGTTGGACGCTATGGATTACGCTGGGGAAAAACACAGCCTTACTTAAAATATGGTGAGTGGCTTTGGCGTGCGCGGGAGGAAAAATATTTTGATTCTCCTAAAATTATCCTTGTGCGTTTAAGGAATAAATCACTAAGAAGGAGGCTAGTAGCAACATTTGATGATACAGGTTTTTACAATCGAGATAACTATAATAACGTTATTGACGCTGAAGATTCACGCTACGATCTGAAGTTTATCTTGGCGCTTTTCAACTCTTCATTATTGAATTATTGGTATTCCAGAACATACTTTAATGTTAATATCAACCCTGATACTATTCGCCAGCTACCCATCTATCCGGCAGATGCTGACACACAAGCAGAATTTATTGAACTGGTCGATCTCATCCTCGTCAAAAACGCCCAACTAAACCAACTGCGAGAACAGGGTTATGTCATTAAGCGCCAACGGGACGGTAACACCCTGATCGAAATTCCCTATGATCGCCTCTTGAGCGAAATTCAACAGCAAAACCCCAACTTTTCAACGCTGAATTTCTTTGATGCCAGAGCCGCACAGTTGTTTAGCATTCCCGAAAAGTGCAACCTGCAAGAAACCATCAGCAGTAATGTTTTTATTCCACCCCAATATCCAACCAGTCTAGTATTGCGTAACAATAAACTCTGGTTTGAAGTCCCGGATGACAACATCCGTCGCTATCTGTTGGGCTACCTAAAGGCTCCCCAATGGCAGGGTAAAACCTGGGACGAGATCAAAAATCAGGCACAGATTCCAGAAGAAGCAACCGACCTCAACGCTTTCTTTGCTTGGGAAGACCAAAAACGCCAAGCCATTCACGCCCTACTGGATGAAGTTGCCCAAATTGATGCAGAAATTGACGAGAAAGTTCTGAATCTATACGGCATCACCGATCCAGCAGACCGACAGCGCATCTTGGAGAGTGGAGCAAAAACTGATGAGGAAGCTGAGGCAACGGATACAACTGAAAAGGAGTCTGAACCAGAGGAAGAATAACAAAGTAGGAGGGCGATCTCCCTCCTACGATTCCATCAACGACTGCACCCATTGAAAAGGAAGTTGGGTATCTGGTTATCACCCAACAATGGTTCACACCAACTGGTTGTAGGCAAGATAAGCCCGAATCACCTGGCTATTGACTGACGGACAGACAATATTCGTTCCGGCTAAGCCGGATAAAGTATTCTGGGAGTCAAACGCCTGAGAGACTAAAGCCGCTGTTTCCAGATAGGGACGCTGGTTTTCACCCACCCATTGGGTAAACAGGAACACCAACGGACTCAACGCATTGTCGGGCTCTTCACTGGCAACCTGAATCAGCTTGTCTTGCCAGGTGGAATAGTCCATCCACTTTAGAGGATGACCGATCGCGCGGATTTCGTCCACCAGTTGCTCTAAGGACACCATCTCCGGACTGACCAAGTGAAACGCTTGACCCCATAAATCTGGCTGCTGGGACAGATGGACGATGGATTGGGACACATAGTCTACAGGAGTCAAGCTGAGATTTAACTCTAACTCCGGCGCACTCCCCAATTGAATCAACCCTTTAATTAATCGGTCAATCAAGTCCCCCGGTTGAGACGCCCCAGTTTGGCTATGTCCCGTAATCATACCCGGTCGGTAAATCGAAGCTGGAATTCCCCGTGCGTGGGCTTGTTTGACCAACTTCTCACCCACCCATTTACTCTGGGCATAACCGTCAGATAATTCCTCCCCTGACTCCAAGCTATCCTGTTCTAAAATTACCGACATTTGAGCATAGCGCGGAGATTGAAACACATCCAGCGTCGAGACGAAGTGAACGGGTTTAACCTTGGTTTTGCTGGCTAATTTGAGAATCTCTTGGGTTCCCAGAACATTGGCGGCTCGCAAGGCGCTGTAGGGATAAATTAAATTGACAAACGCCCCATTGTGATAGATGGTGTCAATCTCGCTGGTTAACGCTTCGTACTGCGACTGCGACAGTCCCAACCGAGGTTGAGCTAAATCACCCAACACAGGGACAACCCGCGACTCCAGCTTATCGGATGAGAGTAAATAGCGGTTGAAGTTCGCCGCAATCTTTTGCTGAGCAGCCTCTAAGGTTTTGGCACGCACTAAGCAATACACTGTAGCATTCGTGTGCTGGAGTAATTCCTGCAATAAAAATGCGCCCAGAAAACCTGACGCACCTGTAATCAAAATCTTTTCCGGTGCAGTGTCCGGCTGACGATAAGGCTTTTCTGGATAAATCGTCCCATCCAAAACTGCGTCGTTGGCTAAATCCGTGACCGCGATTGTACCCGTAACCGTTGTCCCATCCCCTTGGTCAGGTTGAGACGAATCATCGTGAGTCTTTGCGGTAATGGTTTGAGCCAATTCCGCCACTGTAGGCGCTTCAAATAGAGCAAACAACGGTAACTCCACCTGAAACAGTTCTCGCACCTGAGACAACAGTTGCGCCGTCAGCAGCGAATGTCCCCCCAGTTCAAAGAAGTTGTCATAAACACCCACGCGCTCAACATCCAATACTTTTGCCCAGATTTGTGCTAACTCCTGTTCAACGGGTGTGCGCGGTGCGACGAAGGTATCCTGGGAAACTTGTTGCGCCTGGTTAGGGTCAGGTAACGCCTTGCGATCAACTTTTCGGTTGGGTGTTAGGGGCAGACTATCCAGTAGCACAAAGGTAGAAGGAACCATATAAGCCGGTAGCTTATCACTCAAGAATGATCGCAACTGCGCCAGAGATAATCCTTGAGTTTTAATAATATGCTCAATGCTCTGATGGATTTGCTCCTGCTGGGTGGGCGTGGTCTCAAAAATCACCCCGGCGTTTTCCTCAACATGCCAAGCGACAGTGCCATGCAGCCATAAGGGATTTTGCACCCCTGGCAGTTGCACCCGTAACAGTATGGGTTGGTTGTTTTGCCAAAATGTCGGGGTCAGTGCTTTTAAGCTAATCCCGTTCCGGCTAAAGTTTTGCGTCGTCACTCCCACTTGTTGACCCGACTCAAATTCAGCAAGGCAATTAATCTGGAGTGGAATGCGCGGTTCTGTCCGCAGATTTCCCAGACTGCGATGGAGTTTCGCCTTCTGGCTAGTCGTGGTATCAAACTTGACGCCAACATAGTCTTCAATATGCCAAACAATGATTCCTTGTAGCCATAACGGGGTTTCGACTCCGGGCAATTGTAATCGTAGCAATAGGCGTTGATCCGTTTGCCAGAGTTCAGAAGTTGATACCTTTAAGCAAATCCCCTCTTGGCTAATATTTTGCGTCATCACCCGGACTTTTTCCCCGGACTCCAATTCCGCCAGACAATTAATAGTTAGGGGTATTCGGGGTTCTTGGCGGCGTAAGTCATGAACCACTAAGCCCTGGGTTTGGGCAATGTGTTTGATACTCTGACGTAAAAGTGCCTGTTGGGTCGGTGTGGTGTCGAGTCTTACTTCTATCCGTTCCTGGGATTTTGTGGCGATGGTTCCGGTGAGTTTAAGTTCATCGGGGACGCCGGGAAATTGACAACGCAGCGTCAACGATTGACCGTTTTGCCAAGGGGTGGGCGCATTGATTAAGGTGATGCGATCGCAAGAGAAATCGCTGGTGGTTAATTCAATTTCTGGATTCCCTTGGTACGCTACCCAGCACGTCGTTTGCAGGGGGATATTTTCGACATTCAAGTCACTGACGAGATAGGCAACCAAGCGTTTTTCGCCAGAACTGTCATCACGGGCGACAACCACCGCGTCTCGGATACCCGCATGTTGATAGAGGGCAGATTCAATATCGCCGAGTTCAATCCGGAAGCCACGAATTTTGACTTGATGATCCAGGCGACCTAAACATTCGAGAGTCCCATCGGGTAAGTACCGGGCTAAGTCTCCCGTGCGATAGAGACGGGCATCCGGTTCTCGACTAAAGGGATCAGGAATAAATCGTTCATCGGTTAGATCAGGTCGGTTGAGATACCCTCGTGCTAAACCCACCCCACCAATCAGTAATTCTCCTGGTTCTTCCAGAGGTACAAATTTAATCGGGTCAGATGAGTTTTGCTCAGGATGAGCCAGATAAATTTGGGTATTAGCAATGGGGCGACCAATGGGTATTGATTTTTCCGCCGATTCCACCTTATGCACCGCTGACCAGATTGTGGTTTCCGTCGGTCCGTACATATTCCACAGGGAACCACTCCGTTCTAGGAGTTGACGCGCCAACTCGCGGGACATGGGTTCTCCACCACAGAGAATTTTAAGCTGGGGATTTCCCTGCCAACCTGCGGCTAACAACATCCGCCAAGTGGCGGGGGTGGCTTGCATGACGGTAGCACCGGATTCTTGCAAAACTGGGATTAACTGAGCAGCATCTGCGGCTACATCTGGCGTCACTAACACAATATCAGCGCCAACGATTAAGGGTAAATACAGTTCCAATGCAGCAATATCGAAGCAGATGGTGGTTACAGCCAGCAGGGTGTCATCTGGGGTGAGTCCGGGTGCGATACTCATTGAGGTGAGGAAATTTACCACCCCACGATGCAAGACTTGTACGCCTTTGGGTTTACCGGTTGAGCCGGAGGTGTAGATTGTGTAGGCTAGATTGTCAGGTGTGACGCCACTGTCTAAATTCTCCTGACTATGTTTAGTAATTGCCTGTTGATCTCTATCTAGGCACACTACTCTTGCTTGGGTGTCAGGTAACCGGGTCAGTTGTTCTTGTTCGGTGACGAGAACGGTGACTTGGGAATCTTCAATCATCAACGCTAAGCGTTCTTGGGGATAGGCGGGATCAAGGGGGACATAAGCGCCCCCAGCTTTGAGAATCCCCAATAGACCAATCACCATATCCAGCGATCGCTCCATACATATACCTACCAGTACCTCTGGTTTAACCTGTAGCGTTTGTAAGTAGTGAGCAACCTGATTAGCGCGGTGGTTCAGTTCCCGGTAGGTTAGGGTTTGACCCTCAAACCGAATCGCGATTTTGTCCGGCGTGCGACGCTCTCCTTGTTCAATGAGCTGATGAATACATTGAGCGGCGGGATAGTGGGTTTGGGTTTGATTTAACTGTTCAAGTCGCTGCTTTAATTCGCGTTTTCTGTTTGTATCCGGAATACCGTCAAGTTGATCAATTTCTAATGATGATTGATAGAAACGATTCATCATGATTTCCCCTTGAAACAGGTTTACCGTGGTCGTTGTTTTTGGTTGAATGCGGTGATGTCCAATTCACAAGCTAGCAATTCGCTATTCTTCTCTGATACAGAGAGCATTTTTTTACTGTAACCTACTTTCTACAATTGTCTCAATTCAATTCAGTATTTGGCTTGATCAATAGTTTTTAAAATTATTGCTCAACCGCGATCTGAATTTTAATTTCTGGTCTTTGCTTCTCAAGGGGGTGGATAAAACTCTAGTCAGAAACCCAACAAGTTTGTAGCCGTAATGCATGATGTTAGCTGGTTTTTGTCCGCAACTCTAAAATTCAATAGAACTTCAATAGGATTAGACAACTCTTCAAAAACTTAACTCGACCAATCATTTCTGGCTAGAGGAATACAACGGGAAGGATGTTTTTTTGACAATTTTAGATGCACCCCCCATAACACTCATCCATCACTAGGGCATGACCTAAACGATTTAATGTTCCTCGATTACAGTCTCAGAAAATCATCAATTTATTCTGCCATAGCGATACAAGAGGGGGGGTAAAGTATCTGTCACGATTGAGTTTGTCGGCTTTTGTCACCTGTAATACAAGCGTATGACTTATATTTTCTCTTTTCGTATAGTATTCCAATTCCCCGATCTGAGCAACAAGATGATGGGAACTTTACGGAGTCTTTAAAAATGCCCAAAAACTCTTGATAAAATTTTTAACTCTTGGGGTATAATCAGCTATTTGGGTCAAGAATGTATTTTAACTTAATAAAAATAGAAGTAATGAAATAAACGATAATATTTCTCAAACGAATTGAGACGCCCTAGCTTGGCGTCTTTACCATTAGAAAAGCGATGGGTGAAGGCTCCCACGCTCTTTAGCTGGGAGATGAAACCGAGCGAACCGTCTAGGTAGCGAATAAATTCGCCAGTCAAATAATTCGGATAACGTTCTACTATTGTGGTAATGTAAATACAAGTCGCGGGA
>NZ_JAVJZI010000083.1:0-29454 GCF_040223135.1 Coleofasciculus sp. G3-WIS-01 | reverse complement strand
TCCCAAATGCGTTTAACCGCTATGGGATAGAGAGGTGCGTAGTTCACTATTATGAGAATTAATCTCTCAAAGTAAAAGCGAAGGGAATTTCTGCAATGAAATGAAGTCTGTCTATATTTGACTATACTTTTACCAACTATTTGCCGCCCTACTATACTCGGTCATTGCGGAGTGAATCTGAGGGAAGCGAAAACCAGAACAAGATTTTCCGCTGTTATTGGTGTATGCCTTTTATCCTTGACGACTGATTCGCTGGCATTGTCAAAAAACCCTGACAGTACACAAAACAGATGATGAGCCACAATAATCAAAGCACGATCACGAACCCTTAACCGCGTTGGCTCAAACATACAATTCATTTTCCTTCCAATGTCAGGCATGGTGCAGCCAAACCAAGGCACGCGCCGGTTTACTGCACAGTCCCCATGGTCTGATAGAAACGCCCCGGTTTATGCCCGTGGGTACTTTGGCAACGGTCAAAACTCTAACGCCTGCTCAGTTAGAAGCGGCACAAGCACAAATTATTCTCGCTAATACCTATCATTTGCACCTGCAACCCGGAGAAGGGATTATCCAGCAAGCGGGAGGATTGCATCACTTCATGGGTTGGCATCGCCCTATTTTGACGGATTCGGGCGGCTTCCAGGTTTTTAGTTTAAGTAAGTTGCGCCAAATTAGTGAAGAGGGTGTGGTTTTTCGCTCGCCTCGGGATGGACGATTGATTAATCTCACCCCAGAACGGTCAATTGCCATCCAAAATGCTCTAGGGGCAGATATTATTATGGCATTTGATGAATGTCCCCCTTATCCGGCGAGTCGTTCGCAGATTGAGGCGTCACTGGAACGAACGGATCGCTGGCTTAAGCGCTGTATCAATGCTCACACTCGTGCGGATCAGCAAGCGCTGTTTGGTATTGTTCAGGGTGGTGTTTATCTGGATTTGCGTCGTCAAGCGGCTGAGTCTTTGGTGCCTTTGGATTTACCGGGCTATGCCATTGGTGGGGTGAGTGTGGGGGAACCCGTGGAATTTATCCATGAAATCGTAGCAGCGACGGCACCTTACTTACCCGCCAATAAGCCACGGTATTTGATGGGGGTGGGGACGTATCGAGAAATGGCACGCGCGATCGCATCAGGTGTGGATTTATTTGATTGTGTGATTCCCACGCGCTTAGGGCGTCACGGGGCGGCGTTGGTTCAGGGGGAACGGTGGAATTTGAAAAATGCTCGGTTTCGTGAGGATTTTACGGCGTTGGATTCGACTTGTCCCTGTTATTGCTGTCAGAACTTTAGCCGCGCCTATCTGAGTCATCTGGTGCGATCGCGGGAAGCTTTGGGCTTTATGTTAATCTCTCTGCATAATGTGACGGAGTTGATTCGCTTTACCCAACAGATTCGAGAGGCGATTTTTCGGGATACCTTTACCACAGATTTTGCCCGGTGGCTAGGGGGTGAGGTTGATATGACATCCTCCCAGCACTAAGTCAAAGATTATAGGGTGGGCTTCCCTTTTTCACCAAAGATTTGCTCAATGTCTGCCATCACCCACCAACGCACTTAAGGAATCGCTAATTTCTCCCGTGTTGAGATTCCCAAAATAGGTGACTTGGGTGGGGTAAGCAAACTCAATCTGACGCGCCTCAAATTCCTGTTTAAGCTGTAAATTTAGCTGCTGTTGGATATCCATATAGAGGTTGTAATCACTGCTTAAAACGTAATAGACAACTTCAAAATTTAAGCTAAAATCCCCGTAATCGCTAAAATGCGCCCGGTCAAAGGTAGTATTCTCCAAATTTTTAATAATACCTTGGACAATTCCGGGGATAATTTTGAGTTTTTCTTGAGAGGTTTCATACAGCACGCCAAATTTAAAGGCTACCCGTCGTTTAGGCATCCGTTTATAGTTACGAATCCGCGAATTAGTTAAATCGGTGTTGGCAAAAACGAGTTGTTCTCCACTTAAACTCCGCAAGCGGGTTGTTTTAATACCAATATGTTCAACTGATCCGAGGAAATCATCAACAATGATAAAATCTCCCAATTCAAAGGGACGATCAAAGAGGATAGAGAAGTAGCTGAATAAATCCTGGAGGAAGCCTTGAGAGGCTAAAGCAATTGCCACACCACCAATGCCTAATCCAGCTACAACAGCGGAGATATCAAAACCCAGATTATCTAACAAAAAGACAATTCCCAGCGCCCAAATAGCAATCCGAGCCGCCGGAATCAATGCATCAAGCGCTTGCTCGACTGTTTCACTTTGGCGGCGAGTTAGCCAATAAAGCCGGAAACCGTATTCCACCAGGGAAACCAAGAGGCGAATTCCCAGAATCGTAGCAACAATCAATGTCAAGGCATCAATCACCTGATCCAGAATTGGATGTAAGGTGAGATTGGCAATTGCCACGTAAAACGTGCCAACGTAAAGCAGAGGAATCACGGCTCGCTCAACGATCCGGATTAGGGAATCATCCAGTAGGGTTGTGGTTTTCGCTGCCCAATTTTTGAGCCCACGCTCTTTAGCTGGGAGATGAAACCGAGCGAACCGTCTAGGTAGCGAATAAATTCGCCAGTCAAATAATTCGGATAACGTTCTACTATTGTGGTAATGTAAATACAAGTCGCGGGAAGGCTAACAATTGGTTATTTTCACTCAATGCCCCATATGCCCGTGATACTTGTGTATCTTCACGATTGACAATTTCTCCCATGGCGGCTAGCTGCTGATCATCGGAAAGGTTAAAGAAGTCTTGCATCAGTTGGGGGGAGATTTCCGCATCAGCCGCCGTGGGTGCAGCCGGTGTGATCGAATCGCCCATTTTTTCGTAGATGTAGTAAAGTAACGCTAGTTTGTCATCTGTACCCAAGCCCTCAAATGCTTGGGCTACGTTTTTCGTCTCCTGAGAACGGGCAGGGGTTACACCAGTCGGTTGAGTAGAAGCCATATTTTTTATTTCCTTTGTTACAACAAAATATCTCTACTCTTATGTTTACCAAAGTTTACAAACAGGGATCGCCCTCCGATCGGTAGAGTTTGCTTAGGATATTTGGTGGGATCGGTATCTTCCTCTATCCAGAGATGATGAAGTTGGTTGGAAGACACAGACAATGATTGCTGAATGCAGGATAATGGGCAAAGCTTTCACATTTTGTTACCTTAGACGTTCCTCTCTGTCAAAGCACTTATTTTTTCATCGGCTATGCGGACTCATTATTGCGGCGAATTGCGAAGTAACCATGTTGGTGAAACCGTTACCCTCTGTGGTTGGGTAGATCGGCGACGTGACCATGGGGGGGTGATATTTTTAGATTTGCGCGATCGCACGGGTATTGTGCAGATCGTTAGTGATCCTCAGCGCACGCCGGATTCTTATCAGAATGCAGAAGCCGTGCGGAATGAGTATGTAGTCCAAATTACTGGGCGTGTGAGTCAGCGTCCAGAGGATTCGCTCAACCCTAATTTATCCACGGGTGAAGTGGAAGTGTATGCGGATCAGATTAAACCGTTGAATACAGTTCGTAAGCAGTTACCGTTTCAGGTTTCCACCGCCGACGCCGAAACCGTGCGGGAAGAATTGCGCCTCAAATATCGGTATTTGGATATTCGCCGCGATCGCATGCGCCAAAATATAGAATTGCGCCATGAGGTGATTAAGGCGATTCGCCGTTATTTAGAAGATGAGCAAAGGTTCATTGAGGTGGAAACCCCCATGTTAACCCGTTCCACACCGGAAGGGGCGAGAGACTATTTGGTTCCCTCTCGTGTGAATCCAGGGGAATGGTACGCACTACCACAATCGCCGCAATTATTCAAGCAATTGTTGATGGTTGCCGGATTAGACCGTTACTATCAGATTGCCCGTTGTTTCAGGGATGAAGATTTAAGGGCAGATCGTCAGCCGGAGTTTACCCAGTTGGACATGGAAATGAGTTTTATGTCCCAGGAGGAGATTCTCCAGCTTAATGAAGGGTTGATCTGTCATATCTTTAAAACAGTAAAAGGGATTGAGATTCCCCGACCTTTTCCCCACCTCACCTACACTGAAGTCATGGAACGCTACGGTACGGATAAACCCGATACCCGCTTTGGCTTAGAACTGGTAGATGTCTCAGAGTTGCTGAAAGACTCTGGATTTAAGGTATTTTCCGGTGCAGTAGCGGCTGGGGGTAAGGTAAAAGTATTACCCATTCCTGGCGGTAACGACAAAATTTCCAACGTGCGAATTAAACCCGGTAAGAGTGGTGACTTATTTAACGAAGCCGCCGCAGCAGGCGCTAAGGGTTTAGCTTATATTCGGGTGCGAGACAACTGGGAAATTGACACGATTGGGGCGATTAAAGACAATCTCACTGAGGAGGTGAAACAGAAACTGCTAGAGATGACGGGGGCGAAACCCGGTCATTTACTGCTGTTTGGTGCAGGTGATACCGATGTGGTGAATAAAACCTTGGATCGCCTGCGCCAGGTATTGGGTCAGGAATTGGGACTGATTAACCCGACGAAAATTAATTTACTCTGGGTGACAGATTATCCGATGTTTGAATGGAATGCGGATGAAAAGCGCTTGGAGGCAATTCATCACCCCTTTACCGCACCTCATCCCGATGATATCGATGATCTGAAAACGGCAAGGGCGCAAGCCTATGACTTAGTGTATAACGGCTATGAAGTCGGCGGCGGCAGTTTGCGGATGTACCAACCCGATATTCAGAGACGAGTATTCGACGCGATCGGGTTATCACCAGAAGAGGCTCAAAATAAGTTTGGTTTCTTACTGGAAGCCTTTGATTATGGTGCACCTCCTCATGGCGGAATTGCTTATGGGTTGGATCGGTTGGTTATGTTGTTAGCTGGGGAAGAATCAATTCGGGATGTGATTGCGTTTCCCAAGACGCAGCAAGCCAGTTGTTTGTTAACCGAAGCACCCGCCCAGGTGGGAGAAAAGCAGTTGAAGGAATTGCACGTTGCTTCTACCTATAAGCCGAAGAAAGCGTCTGGGGTAAATTAGGTAGTTTGTTTTGGCAATACTGTAGAGACGTTACATGCAACGTCTCTACATTGTTGGGTGGGAATCAATAAAAAACGAATGACAAACTAACCCTTTTACCACGGCGGCGATTAAAATCGCTGCTACACAAACAAAGTCCGCCTACGCGGACTCAGGATAGCGAGGGTGGGAAACCTAGATTCAGTATGACAAATGACAATCCCGACCGTTAAACCTGTGCTGACTGACCGAATTACAATTCTTCTTTGATCGGAGAAATAGGCAAATACTTCTCAATTATCTCGCCTAAGCCTAACCCCAAACAACCAAACCCCATGCCCAACATGATAATACTTAACTCGGCACTGTTAAAAAAGGCAGCATCCGGTTTAATCAAGCTTAATATCAGCATTGCCACTGCCGATAAACCACTGATGATTAATGCCAGTCGGACACTACTCGCGGCGAACTTATAGCGTCCGGTTTCAGCGACGAGGTAAGCCGCAAAGGGAACCCAAACGGTTGCTACATATAGGGCATAAAATAAGACAATTAAACTGATAATTGCACCGCCTTTCAAGGCGACGGCTAATCCTAAGCCTGTATTGATTATGGAAACAAGTAGTCGATTTAGTTGAGAATCGGGAATCAACTCAAAGTCCAAAACTACCTTAGTCTGCACCCGCAAAATACTACTCCCGACTCCTAAAGCGGGTACGATTAACGATAAAATCAACAACTGTCCCCCCCATTGAGTAGCGCCTCCACCCAGCCATAATAAAATCCAAGGAATTATTTCTTTTCCATCAATATCGGTGGGCAAAATCCCAGCCGTTTTGGTAGCAATTACTACAGCAGACGGTAATAACGCCAGAAACATAAATAATATAGCCGCCAAGATACAGCCCAGATAGAGGTTGCGTAAATCTTTAGCTTGCACGACAAATTGGTGATATTTCATATCAATTAACACCAGCAATACTGTCGATAAGGAGATGCCGAGTAAAGAAGGAGGACTCATCTGCTGTAGTGCGGGGATGAAATCTACCGGGGCGTGCAAATAGAGGGGAACGGCTTGCAATTTCGCGATCGCGTACAATAATGCCAGGATATTGAATCCCAATAATCCCCGGAATAGCCAACTGGCTTTCTCAATTGGGAGTAGAGAAGAGAGCAGAAAGACCAGTGCTAAGCCTAGCATACTGGGCTGCACGGGTACATTTAAGACTTTGAGGATAAATGCGCCAGCAATAATTTGCACTGCAAAAATCCCAATTAGCGATAACCAGGACATGGTTCCCACCAGCACTTTGACGAGATGTCCGTAGCGGTTTCCCAGTAGTGTCCAGATTGGTTCAACTGACCGCCAATAGAATCTGGCAAATGCTAGGAGGATAAGAGTACCGAGGGCAATAGAAATCGGATAGAGGCTACCCGCCCAACCCAAGGTCAAGGCTTTTTCGGCGGTTCCGAGAACAAATCCCAAACCATAATGTGCCGATACCAGTAAAGCCGCGAGAGAAAAGAATCCGAGTTGTCGAGTTTCAGTGTGATTCACAGATGACAAGAAAATAAGTCATATCTTAAGTTTGCAACTTAATCCCTCTCTACGTAAATTGCAATCTTTTAGCAGCGTAAAGCACAGAATAGGACACGGCAATGCCGTGTCCCTACCATAACCCAGGAATAATTGATTGGGTAGGGACACGATACTATCGTGTCCTCCAAGCTTTGGTGTCGATCATCCCAGCTTCATTTATCCTAAACCGATTTAATCAGCAGACTAAAATACTCGCATTTGCCACCACGAAGCATTTTTTCTTTTCTGCTGAAGCATCTTTACTTCACTCTGAAGCATTGGAATTTTTTCTAGCATAGACTCTTTATAAAAGAGACTAATAGCTTTCTTAAAATCTGCGATCGCGCCTTGTATTTTTTCTTTATCTTTATAAATATAACCCCGTTTTACATAGGCATCAGCATAGTCAGGGTTTATCTTGATGATTTGACTGTAGTCGGTAATGGCTCCCCGCTTGTCTCCCTGTTGATTCCGGACAGGAACAAGATAATCAAACCCTTTTTTCCGTTGCGCCTGGGGTTAAACAGTATGTCAAAACTCAACAGATCTAATACCCGCTCAAATTTAAAGTGGTCACCTCTAACGTACCTAAATCAACGCAACGGATCGCATGATTATTCGTATCAGCGATATAGAGACGAGCCGCGATCGCACTGACTCCAGAGGGCTCGGCAAACTGCGCCTCATGACTCTGACCGTCTCGGTGTCCCGCTTTTCCGTTACCTAACAAGGTCTGACAACTTCCTGTACTCGGATCGACGCGCTTGATTTTATGATTATAAGTATCGGCGACCCAGAGGTAATTTTGGGTATATTCTACCCCTAAACAGTGCTGGAGTCGTACCTCTGACTTTTGACCATCGCGATCGCCAAATTCAAACAGTTCACCACTGCCACAAATTGTCCGCACGGGTAAATTATTAATTAGACCCACTCCCCGAATCGAACTTACTTCACTATCAGCCACGTAGAGTTCTCGACCATCAGTAGTAATCCCACTGGGTTGAGCAAAAGCGGCTTCCTGGAGTGACCCATCTATACAGGCTTCTGCACCTGTCCCCGCATAAGTGCCAATCTCACCCGTTTCAAGCTGCATTTCCCAGATTTGGTGGGAACCCGCCATCGCAATCAGCAGGCGATTATCAATTTTTTCAATATCCCACGGTGAATTCAATGCTGTTTGTAACCCTAAGCCGCTATGGGGTTGAATCTGGCGACTTTGCTCTCCAGTACCCGCAACGGTTTCAACTTGCTCAGTTTCTAGATGAATGCATCGCAGGCAATGATTTTGCGTATCCGCCACGTAAAGACGTTGATTTTTGGGATCTAGTGTGATACCTTGAGGCGCAAAAAATTGGGCTTCGGCAAACGTGCCATCGGTTAATCCTGGTTCACCTGTACCAATAATAGTTATTACCTCACCTGCCAACGTACTCACCACAATGCGATGATGACCCGAGTCAGCAATAAACAGGCGATCGCTAAATTCATCAGCAAGGACTTTTCCAGGAAATGCTAAGGGATTGGTGAGGGGGTGTCGCTGTTTTTCCAAGGTGAAATGAAGTGGCTGCATCGTTATTGTGTCTTTTTGCTGGTGTTTCTGGATCAGTTCCCCAATAAGTTGATCGAGAACTGCTCGATTTCCTTCCCCCGCCACATCTCTAATCACATAACCTTCAGGGTCAATCACGACTAACGTGGGCCACGCCCGAACTGCATATTGCTGCCACAGATTAAAAGTAGAGTCTACAACAACGGGATGCTCGACATCGTAGCGAAGAATTGCCTGACGAATATTTTCTGCGTCTTTTTCGTTATCAAATTTAGATGAATGAATACCAATAACGGTAAGACTATCTTTATATTTTTGTTCTAAATAGTTTAAGTCTGGCAGAACATGGAGGCAGTTAATACAGCAGTACGTCCAAAAGTCAAGAATCACCACTCGCCCTTTTAAATGCTTCAGGGAAAGTGGGTGATTTGTATTGAACCAGATGCCGTCTTGGGGAAGTTCTGGCGCTCGAACCCTTGGTGTCATGAGATTTTCAGTGATTGTTGATTGTTCATTGTTAATTGTTTATTGCTCAGATCCTAACCTAACGTTCACCTTCCGTTTTCCCAGGGTGTGTAGGGGCGGGTTTCACGACTATCTTTTCGGTTGTACCCAGATGTGGATAAACCCGCCCCGACTAAGGTTTCTAGACTTCCCATGAAAAACCAGTTATCAGAAACCCCCTTCCGTCCCCCGAATAGATCCCCCTTCCGTCCCCCGAATAGATCCCCCTTCCGTCCCCCTTCAAAAGGGGGAGACCAGAGGATGCGGGAGCTTTTTTTGCATGGGGGAGACCAGAGGATGCGGGAGCTTTTTTTGCATGGGGGAAGCCAGAGGATGCAGGATCTTTTGTTACAGGGGGGAAGCCAGAAGATGCAGGAGCTGTTATTCCCATTATTTTTCAATTAATTCGGGTAAGGTTGGTGGCAAGTCAGTTTCAGGAATGACGGGTTTAATTGTTGGGGTTGGCGAGGAAATTGGGGTTTCCTCATCCGATGAAGGAGGTTCCGGAGGTAACGATTCATCGGGAGTTACCGATTTTTCTGTCGCCTCTTCTGGGGTGGTTTGAGTTGTCTGTGGGTTCGATTCTGTGTCCTCTGGAACCACCTGGGATGGCGGTGAGGGAGTTTTGAGTTTTGGAGTTACAGGTTTTGTATCCGCTTGCGGTTCCTCTGAGGATGTTTGGGTTTTATCGAGGGATGTCGATACTTCCGTTTCTGACTGAGATTCGGTTTCCTCAGTAACGATATCCGATGCTTCATCATGAGTTGTCTGGGGTGGAGTTACAGGTTTTGTATCTGCTTGCGGTTTCTCTGAGGATGTTTGGGTTTTATCCAGGGGTGTAGATGTTTCGGGTTCTGGCTGAGATTCGGTTTCCTCAGTAACGATATCCGATGCTTCATCAAGAGTTGTCTGGGGTGGAGTGAAAAGTTCTGTATCCGCTTGCGGTTCTTGCGGCGACTCCGTTTCCTCTAGCAAAACTTCAGGTTCAGGTGACGGTGTTTCTGGTTCTTCTGGTTGTTCAGTGGATGGGGTAGGAGATACTGTGGGTTTTTGGAATCGTTCCCTGATATTTTGATAGAAGCGATTCAGAAAGCCACGGGCTGGGGATTTTTCTGTAGGCTTGGCTTCAGGAGTTTCCAAGTCTGTAGCTGAGGGGACGGTTTCATCTGGCGTAGCGGGTTCTACGGCTGTGGGAGATTCTTCCCCTGTCTTGGGTTCAGGTACTGGTATTTCTTCAACAGGTGTTTCGGATTCAGGGGCGGGAATTTCTTGAGGTATCTCTGGTTCAGGTACTGGTATTTCTTCAACAGGTGTTTCGGATTCAGGGGCGGGAATTTCTTGGGGTATCTCTGGTTCAGCCGTTGGTTTTTCTTCAACAGGAGTGGGAGATACTAAAGGTGTCGGTGTTGGCTCTACAGTTGGCGGTGGAGTGGGTGCAGGTGTAGGCGTGGGGGTTACTTCTGGCGTGGGTGTTGGTGTGGCTTGAACTTTATAGTTGGGATCGATAATGCTACGGGCGACTTCAGCAGAAAGCTCGTTCCGCATTAATTGGGATAGGGTGTCATTGCCCCCTGGCTGGTAACTAATTAGCCGCGCTGTGTTGTTGTAAGCGTTTTTAACTGGATTTCCTTGTTCATCCAGAAACTCTAGCTGCACCCAGTTTTTACCGGGTTTAAAGCCGTTGAGATAAACGGAGTGCCAACGATCTAGGATAAAACTTTCACCATTGATGGTGACGCGAATTTGCCAATCTACTATCTCGTCTTCTGGGTTTTCCTGGGCGACGAGGTGGAGTGGAGCATTAGTCACATAGAAGTCGAGCAGGATAGGTTCAGCACCATAGCTACCTTTGGGACGGCTATAGGTTAATAGAGGAAGGTTAGACGCCGGATTATTATCGTCAGTTTTGGTAAATAGGTGAAATGTGGTCTGAGCATAAGCGCCTTCATTTTTAAAGCTTTCATGCCAAGGACGAGCCGCAAAAACTCTCAGAGTATGGGTTCCGGGGGATAAGTCCTCAAAGACAAAGGGTTTTTCTATGTCGTAAACCGGAATATAGGGCTGATTGTCAAGAATCAGATGCAGATGAGGACCCATGTCTAATTCCGGGTTTTTGAACAGGGGCAAGTCTTTCACCTGCAATTGTACGGAGACGGTGGTGTCTTGAAGAATTTGATCCGGAGTGGGACTCAGGATGGTGACTTGAGGTTGATAGGTTTCTAGGCGGCGATTCAGTTGCTGAATGACTGGGGGGGGTGCGACTTCTGATAGTCGTACCACTGGCTCGGTTGGCGGTGGGGCTTCATCTTCCGGTGGTTGTAACGTCTGTGCGCTTCCGCCACATGCCACGAGTCCCGCTATAAGCACCACCACCAGCAAGACTGAACAAATTGCCCTCACTGTTTTCCACCAGAGATTCCTAGCCAACACACCATCTCCTCAACTAATTCTGCTCATTAGGAACTATAGCGAACAATGGCTCATCCTCTACTGATACTGATGGATGAGGGAGATGGGGAACAACGGGGCGCAGGTGCATGGGAAATAGGTTTGTGAATCAACAAATGACTAATGACGAATGACGGACGAATCTGAGATTAAATCCGCCAATTGTTGAGTTTTGTAAAATTTACCGACCACACTCTTGACTTTTTGGGGAGTTTACTTACAGCAAAAGCCAAAGTAGACCTTGATTTGCTGAAATTTGAATTTTTGTTAAGTGCAGCCCAAGACTTCCTCCAGCAAGACCTATCATCAACAAAAGAGTATCCCCTGAATTTGAAAGGGGATATCGTTTTTCCAGGAAAGTTACGCACAAAAGCGGTGCTTTCCGCTAAATTGATAAAAAAGCAAACTTCCTTTGGGATATTTCTTGTTCCTTGTATAGAGAGGAGACTCCTGATGACAATCAGCCCTCCTGAGCGGGACACGAAGGCAAAGGTAACGGTTGATAAAGATCCAGTTCCTACTTCATTTGAGAAGTGGTCTAAACCTGGTCATTTTGACCGTACCCTAGCCAAGGGACCAAAAACCACTACGTGGATTTGGAACCTGCACGCGAACGCTCATGATTTCGATAGTCATACCAGTGACCTAGAAGATGTATCGCGCAAAATTTTTAGCGCTCACTTCGGTCACTTAGCGGTTATTTTTGTCTGGTTGAGCGGCATGTATTTCCATGGCGCTCGGTTTTCCAACTACGAAGCTTGGCTTACTGATCCAATCCATATCAAGCCAAGTGCTCAAGTGGTCTGGCCCATTGTGGGTCAAGACATTTTAAATGCGGATGTCGGTGGCGGCTTCCACGGCATTCAAATCACGTCAGGATTCTTCCAAATCTGGCGTGCATCTGGAATCACAAATGAATTCCAACTCTACTGCACCGCCATTGGTGGTCTAGTCATGGCAGCCCTGATGCTGTTTGCTGGCTGGTTCCACTACCACAAGCGGGCGCCCAAGTTGGAATGGTTTCAGAATGTAGAGTCCATGATGAACCACCACTTAGCTGGATTGTTAGGTTGTGGATCATTAGGTTGGGCGGGTCACCAGATACACGTCTCTTTGCCGATCAACAAGCTACTCGATGCTGGGGTTGCTCCTAAAGATATTCCCCTGCCTCACGAGTTCATCCTGAACAAGAGCTTGATGGCAGAGTTATATCCCAGTTTCGAGCAAGGGTTGAAGCCGTTCTTCACCCTGAACTGGGGGGTATATTCGGACTTCCTAACCTTTAAAGGTGGCTTAAACCCAACGACGGGTGGCTTGTGGCTCTCAGACACCGCGCATCACCACTTAGCGATCGCGGTTCTGTTCATCATCGCCGGTCACTTCTACCGGACGAACTGGGGAATTGGTCATAGCTTTAAGGAAGTTCTGGAAGCTCATAAAGGTCCCTTTACCGGTCAAGGTCACAAAGGGATGTATGAGATCTTCACCACCTCCTGGCATGCTCAACTGTCCTGGAACTTAGCGCTGCTCGGTTCGCTGACCATTATCGTGGCGCATCACATGTACGCGATGCCTCCCTATCCGTACTTAGCCACCGATTATGGGACGCAGTTATCCATTTTTACCCACCACATGTGGATTGGTGCCTTCTGTATCGTTGGGGGTGCTGCTCACGCGGGAATCTTCATGGTGCGGGACTATGATCCCAATATTCATGTGGATAACCTATTGGATCGGGTACTTCGTCACCGGGATGCGATCATTTCTCACCTAAACTGGGTTTGTATCTTCCTTGGCTTCCACAGCTTTGGTCTGTACGTTCACAACGACACGATGCGGGCTTTTGGTCGTCCTCAAGATATGTTCTCCGATACGGGAATCCAGTTGCAACCGATATTTGCCCAGTGGGTACAAAATATCCATACCCTAGCGCCTGGAGGAACTGCGCCTAATGCGTTGGAACCCGTTAGCTATGCCTTTGGTGGCGGGATTGTCGCAGTGGGTGGCAAAGTGGCAATGATGCCAATTGCGTTGGGAACGGCGGACTTTATGATCCACCATATTCACGCCTTCCAGATTCATGTCACCGCACTGATTCTGCTCAAAGGTGTGCTATATGCCCGGAACTCTCGTTTGATTCCTGACAAATCTGCACTCGGTTTCCGCTTCCCCTGCGATGGCCCAGGTCGGGGTGGTACTTGCCAAGTATCGGCTTGGGATCACGTCTTCCTCGGTCTGTTCTGGATGTATAACTGCATCTCGATTGTAATTTTCCACTTTAGCTGGAAGATGCAGTCCGATGTTTGGGGAACGGTCGCACCGGATGGTACCGTGTCTCATATCACGGGCGGTAACTTTGCCGCAAGCGCAATTACGATTAACGGTTGGTTGCGTGACTTCCTCTGGGCGCAAGCCTCTCAGGTGATCAACTCCTACGGCACAGCGTTGTCAGCTTATGGCATCCTGTTCTTAGGCGCTCACTTTGTTTGGGCATTCAGCTTGATGTTCCTGTTCAGTGGTCGCGGCTACTGGCAAGAGCTGATCGAATCCATCGTTTGGGCGCATAATAAACTAAAAGTGGCTCCAGCTATTCAGCCTCGCGCTCTGAGCATTATTCAGGGTCGGGCTGTGGGGGTAGCTCACTACCTCCTAGGAGGAATTGTCACCACTTGGGCATTCTTCCTGGCACGAATCCTAGCAGTAGGATGACGGCTGTTTGAATCGAAAGCACTATAAAGCAAGACAGCATGTCTTGCCTGTCTAGACCCTATCCCAACCTGGAACTTCGGTTCCAGGGGGTCACAAAAGACAGAAAACGAGCAGCAAAAGCATAAGTCTCTGTAGGATTTCCTAAAGAAAGACAGATGGCAACAAAATTTCCGAAATTTAGCCAGGATCTCGCTCAAGATCCGACTACACGTCGAATCTGGTACGGAATTGCCACCGCCCATGACTTTGAGAGCCATGATGGCATGACGGAGGAAAATCTTTATCAGAAGATTTTCGCCTCTCACTTCGGTCATCTTGCAATCATTTTCCTGTGGACTTCTGGCAGTCTGTTCCACGTCGCCTGGCAAGGCAACTTTGAACAGTGGATTAAAGATCCGCTCAACGTCCGTCCGATCGCACACGCGATTTGGGACCCTCAATTCGGTCAACCGGCTGTCGATGCGTTTACTCAAGCCGGTGCGTCAAATCCTGTTGATATTGCTTACTCTGGGGTGTACCACTGGTGGTACACCGTGGGGATGCGGACAAATGGGGATCTGTATCAAGGGGCATTATTCCTCTTGGTGCTATCTGCCGTCTTCCTGTTTGCAGGTTGGCTGCACTTACAACCCAAGTTCCGTCCTAGCTTGGCTTGGTTTAAAAATGCTGAGTCTCGCCTAAACCACCACTTAGCGGGTTTGTTTGGGGTGAGTTCCTTAGCATGGACAGGTCACCTGGTTCACGTTGCGATTCCCGAAGCTCGGGGACAGCATGTTGGCTGGGATAACTTCCTGTCCGTCAAGCCACACCCAGCGGGTTTAGGTCCGTTTTTCACGGGGAACTGGGGCGTTTATGCCCAGAATCCAGATACGGCAAACCATATTTTTGGTACCTCTGAAGGCGCCGGGTCTGCGATTCTCACCTTCTTAGGTGGGTTCCATCCCCAGACCGAATCCCTGTGGCTGACCGATATTGCTCACCACCACCTAGCGATCGCTGTCTTGTTTATCATTGCAGGTCACATGTACCGGACAAACTTCGGTATTGGACACAGCATGAAAGACATCATGGCAGCGCACAATCCCCCACCGGGAACTCCGTTTGGTGGCATGTTGGGTGAAGGTCACAAAGGAATCTACGACACCTATAACAACTCGCTGCACTTCCAGTTAGGCTGGCATTTGGCTTGCTTAGGGGTAGTGACCTCGCTGGTGGCGCAACACATGTATTCCTTGCCGCCTTATGCCTTCATGGCGCGGGATTATACCACTCAGGCGGCGTTGTATACTCACCACCAATATATTGCGGGCTTCTTGATGGTTGGAGCCTTCGCCCACGGAGCGATCTTCCTGGTGCGGGACTACGACCCCGAAGCGAATAAGAACAATGTGTTGGCACGGGTATTGGCTCACAAGGAAGCAATCATCTCTCACTTGAGCTGGGTTTCCTTGTTCCTGGGATTCCACACATTGGGTCTGTATGTTCACAACGATGTGGTTGTGGCATTTGGGACTCCTGAAAAGCAAATTCTGATTGAACCGGTTTTTGCACAATGGATTCAGGCGGCTCACGGGAAGCTGCTCTATGGATTTGATACGCTGCTATCTAATCCTGATAGCATTGCGACTACAGCGTGGCCCAACTACGGGAACGTTTGGTTACCCGGTTGGTTAGATGCGATTAACGACGGTACGAACTCCCTGTTCCTGACCATTGGTCCGGGTGACTTCTTAGTTCACCACGCGATCGCACTCGGTCTGCATACCACCACTTTGATTTTGGTCAAAGGTGCGTTGGATGCCCGTGGTTCTAAGCTGATGCCGGATAAAAAAGACTTCGGCTACGCCTTCCCCTGCGACGGTCCCGGTCGTGGCGGCACTTGCGATATCTCCGCTTGGGACTCTTTCTATCTAGCGATGTTCTGGATGCTGAATACCATTGGTTGGGTGACCTTCTACTGGCACTGGAAGCATCTAGGAATATGGCAAGGCAACGTAGCCACATTTAATCAGAACTCAACCTATCTGATGGGTTGGCTACGTGACTACCTCTGGCTGAACTCCTCTCAGCTAATTAACGGGTACAACCCGTATGGCACAAATAACCTGTCGGTTTGGGCTTGGATGTTCCTCTTAGGACACCTGATCTGGGCGACTGGTTTCATGTTCCTGATTAGCTGGCGTGGTTACTGGCAAGAACTGATTGAAACATTAGTTTGGGCGCACGAGCGCACGCCTCTGGCGAACCTGGTTCGTTGGAAGGATAAGCCAGTTGCTATGTCCATCGTTCAAGGTCGTGTGGTTGGTTTAGCTCACTTTACTGTGGGGTATATATTGACCTACGCGGCGTTTGTGATTGCCTCGACTGCGGGTAAGTTCGGTTAGCGAACTGAAGCTTTGTAGGTAATTAAATAAATCCCCTGCCTTCGGGTGGGGGATTTTTCGTTTTGGTTAATCTAGGCTTAGCGTTCGTGTTGTGGTAAGTCTTAGCGGAGGTTTCTGTCTCAGGAAGCCATTCACTGACAGAAAATTTGTTATGTTGGTTTGTGCTTCGTGATTTCAGGGTATCGCTGTTTCGTATAACACCGATACTGTTAAGCTAGGAAGAGTCAGTATGCGAGAATTAAAGAAAAAGCGAAAAATAAATGGAGCATAGGTAAAAAATCGCCAGATATAGCAGCAATCAGGTAGCTCTCTGATTATGAAGTCTCTAATTATGAAGAAACCTCAGCCCTTAGCCTGACTGTGTGGGTAAATTAAGCGGTCACGCATTTAAATTGGGAATGGGTAGCGAGCAAGATGCTCGCATTACAACGGTTTTGCCATTGTTGACATTAAGGTTTAAATGCCGAACACCTTAAACAGTAAGTACTTTTCAACATAAAAATGAGCAACCTAATGACAGGCAAGACACAACTAGAGATAAAGAGAATTGACCTCAACTCTGAGCATCTCAAAACTGTAATAGCTTTAGGGCGTCGTAATTCCTCAAGGCTTGGGTATATGCCTGATGGTGGATTTGCTGATTATGCAGCACAACGCCAGATCATTGTAGCTGTGAACTCAAAAGAGCAGTGTGTTGGGTACTTGATGTATCGGATTGTCAATCAACAGGTTCGTATTGTTCATCTCTGTGTGGATAAAAATCGTCGAGGTGAAGGAATTGCCAGAAAACTTTTTAGTTACCTACGCACAGAAACTAAAGATTTGTATGGAATTGGTTTATGGTGTCGTCGCGATTATCCAATAAATGGTATGTGGCACAGTTTCGGTTTTGTTCCTCAGACTGAAAAACCTGGAAATAACCAAGATAGACAACCTCTAACCTTTTGGTGGCTCTGTAATAAAGTACCTAGTTTAATTTCTATATTGGATCAGCAAAAGTTTGCATCTAAATTATGTGTGGCAATTGATGCAAATGTTTTTTATGATTTAGATACAGATGATAAAATAGACCAAGAAAGTAACGAATCAAAGTCTCTATTAGCAGACTGGTTACAGCCGGAATTGGAAATATGTTTAACAAAGGAAATATACAGCGAGATTTATCGAAATGAGGATAAGGAGGAAAGAGAGCGACTGCGTAGAATTGCAGAAACATTTACACAGTTAGATTGTAATCAAGAAGAATTGGAAACAGCACAACAACTCATCCGACCTTTTTTTAGAGAAAACCTGACATCAAGTCAAAGGTCTGATTTTTACCAACTAGCTAGAGCGATTGCTTCAGAAGTTCCGTTTTTTGTAACTCGCGATTATGAACTATTGGAACTTGAAGAGCAAGTGTATGAAAAGACTAAAATTTTGATTATTCGTCCAACTGATTTAATTATTAGACTAGATGAACTCCGTCTGCAATTGGAATATCAATCTCTCCGTTTAGCTGGAACATCAATTTACCAAAAACGGCTTAAAAGTAGACAGCAAAATCTGGTAACTGAAGTTTTTATTGCTTATGCTAAAAGTGAAAAAAGAAGCGATTTTGTCAGGCGATTACATAAGTTTCTTGCAGAACCAGAGCGATTTAAATGCTATATAATCTGGGATGCACAAGAAAATCCAGTAGCAACTATTGTATATGATAAACAAAAAGAATATGAACTGGGAATTCCTCTATTCAGAGTCAAAAATAATCGCTTGGCATCCACAATTGCGCGTCATTTAATTCTTTTATCCATCACAACTTCAACCAAGGAAGGACGACAGTTTACTAAAATTACTGATCCCTATTTAGAAGACGTAGTAATTGCAGCAATCCAGGATGATAAGTTTAGTAAGTTTAAAAAGGGATGGTTAAAAGCTAACTTAGCAATTACTAAAACTGTATCCGAGCTATCACTATATCTTACTCGTTTAGGAAATATGCAGGGAGAAGAGTATAATTTTTGCTTGAAAATTGCTGATACTCTAAAGACTGAACATTTATTGATAAATGATCATCAAGTTATTGCCGATATTGAAAAAATTCTATACCCGGCAAAAATTATTGATAGTACTCTTCCTAACTTTATTGTTCCAATTAAGCCTATATGGGCTGAAGCTCTATTTGATGAAAAATTAGCTAATCAAAGCTGTTTGGCAGGTTTAGAGAGTAGTCTGGAACTAGCATTAAGACGCGAATGTGTATTTTATCGGAAGGTAAAAAATTCACATGGCGTCCAGGCTCCAGGTCGGATATTATGGTATATTACTAAAGATAAACGTAGTTACTGCAATGAACAAATACAAACCATTCGAGCTTGCTCTCGTCTAGATGAAATTGTAGTTGATAAACCTAAAAATATTTATAAACAATTTAAGCGATTGGGCGTTTATACTTACAACGATGTTCTAGGGTGTGCCAATGATGACAAAAACGCTAACGTCATGGCTCTAAAATTCAGTGATACAGAGTTATTTAATACCCCTATATATCTGACAGATATTCAGTCAATGTTAGGGTGGAAAAGCTCCAGCTCAGTTCTATCACCTTATAAAATATCGAATAAAGATTTCTTTGACCTGTATAATAGAGGAATGTCATAATTAGGAGAATATAGGTTATTATGTCACTTCTATTGTCGCCAAATATTCTTGTATTATCTATTCGTTCTGAGTATGCCAAGAAGATATTTGATGGCAAGAAAGAAGTTGAACTCCGCCGAACTCGTCCTCGTTATTTGCGAGAAGGTGACTTAGTTCTTGTTTATGTACCATTTCCTGAAAAAGCTTTAGTTGGCGTATTTGAGGTAGAAAAAATTGTAGAAGAGCATCCTAATAAGCTTTGGAATATAGTCAAAGAAAAAGCTGGGCTGAGTCGTAAAGATTTTAAAAATTACTATAGAGATGCATCAGTTGGCTTTGGTATTTTTCTAAAAAATACTTGTTACTTCGGTCAACCTGTTAAGCTTGAACGCTTACGAGCGGAGTGGTCAGATTTTCGACCACCACAGTGTTATCGTTATGTCAAGCCAACTGAAATAGATCTTGTTGAATCTCTTACGCACCATAACCTAGTAAGTGTTTCTGATAAACCAAAATCGTATCAGTTGACTTTACTCTAACTGATGCACCAATATAACTTAATTATTCATTTTTACCGTATTATTTAATCCCCAAAGACAACGCTGACGGAAACTCCCGATTCATTATGTTACAATGCTGTACTAAAAATGAATGACAGTCGTTTTCAAGTTAATTGACTACAGACCATGATTGAGTAGACAAGCCAGTGGATAAAAATCTGTATTCCCTAAACGTGAAAAGTGCTGTAATTACTTACATGAGGATGTCAATCATGAGGATGTCAATTTTATCCAGTCAGTTAAAGCTGATTTGAGTTTTTAGCCTTGGGTTTCAACCCAAAGCGGTTGGTGAGATGGGTGGTTTAGCGCTCGCGTCTACTCCTCTAAAATCTCAACCAAGTCCTCAATCATCACATCAAAGGTTCGAGCCAACTTATAAATCGCGGTAAAGTCTACCATTGACAACTCGGAACGGCGAGCATAGCTTTTGACCGTGTTGTACATCACGCCAGAACGATCAGCAACCTCCTTGAGCGTCCAGCCTTTCTCAGCCGCCAGTTCTCGAATTTTCAGCCTGACTAAACCCATACTTGACTATCGGTGCAATTGCACCTTATGATAATTCTGATATATAAAGCTATCGCTCCCCCAGTCTCGCAAACCTAAGAGAGATCGCCCTTTCCACCTCATGAAATGGGAGGTATTTTCTATGTTATCAACACCTATCTCAAAAACACCCATCCTTGTCAACCGCTCCACAACTGAATCACAATTGCTAGCTTGGGGAGAGTTAAGCCGCTACTCTTCCACAATCTCAACCATATCCTCAACCATCACATCAAATGCGTAAGCTAGCTTCTGGACAGAAATAAAGTCAATCTTTGACATTCCAGGACAACGAGCATAATGTCTCACGGTGCTGTAAATGACGCCGGAACGCTCAGATACTTCCTTGAGTGTCCAACCTTTCTCTTGTGCAAATTCTCGAACCTTAAGCCTGACTCGCCCCATACTTGACAAGTGGTTGCATGCCGTCATTTAATGGATTAATCGGAAAAAGCGATCGCTCTTTCTGTCTGACAAACCTAAGAGCGATCGCGCAAACACCCCATTACAAGGGAATGACTTACCATTGCATGGGAATCAATTACTATGTTATCAACACATACCACAAAAACGCCCACCTTTGAAGCCTCAAAACTAAATTACAAATCCTCCACCCGTCACCCCCTGGCACGATTTGTCACCGTCGAGACAGTCGCCTTGCTGTTTAACCGCTCCCCCGACGAGATTTATCGCATCGAATGCTGGCAACATATCGTTTATGTTCACGGTAAAGGGTTGAGCCGATTCGTCAGCTACGCCGACTTTCCACCCATCCTGGAAGCTGAACCTCCCACCCCTCAAGACATGGTGCGTTGGCGCAAGCGCTGGAAGTCTCGAATTGCTCCAGAGTTTTGGACAATATTCTATAGATATCAGTTCAACCGAGCCAAAAGTGAGTCGCAATTGCTAGCGTGGGGACAATTTGTTGCTCTGGTAAAAGGATTGTTATCAACAGCCGCTTTACAACACCTGCGCCAAGCCTACCAGCTAGAACAATATTGGTGGCGTCACTTTTGACGACTGAATCTGGCTTAACCCAAGGAGAACCAAACCATGACAGATCAACGTGCGATCGCTTATTGGTTAGGATGCTCCCACTAGAGGCTTGGCATAAATCTTACCACTATTTCCCATGCGATCGCGTTTCCTGATTCTTCGGTAAATTCCAGCGTATTCCTCGCCTCATCATCACCCAGCTATGACCACAGTAACGATTAGCCTCTAAGATAATAAATAATCACTGCTCCTTTAGCTAAAAGTTTATGTTAAGTGATCTCACAATACAAAACTATCGCTGCTTCAAGGACTTTCATATCGACGGGTTAGCGCGAGTTAATTTACTCGTGGGTATGAATAATTGTGGTAAAACCACATTATTGGAAGCTGTGTATCTATTCGTTAATCAAGGCAATCCTCAGTGTTTAGGATATTTACTGTATAACCGAGGTGAACTGGTTGAGCGCTCCAGTTTTAGCCTGCCCGGTGAACCCCCGCGCCCTTTGTCTTACTATCAAATTAGCCATCTATTTTACGGTCATGCACCGAGCTTAAATTCAACAATCCGTTTTAGTTCAACCCAAGATAATAATTTACCAGTTGAAATCATTAGACAAAAAGCAGAGAAACCTAAAAATATAACTCCCTTTGAGTTGGTTGTTCGATTAAACTCAAAAGAGGTAACATATAATATTCCTGTATATTCGGATGATTTAATCGAATATAGATTACTGACATTTCCTGGATTTCCAAATCAATATTATGGTTCATCTAAGCTAGAAGACAAATTCACAAATAAAACTTGGTTTATTCCAACTAATAATTTAAACAATCAGAGTATAGCTGATATGTGGAATGATATTACTCTCACACCAAAAGAATATCAGGTAATCAACGCCTTAAAAATATTAGATGAAAATATAGAGCGAATTAGTTTTACAAACAAGCCAAACTTCAACAGTGGCATTTTGTGTAAGCGTAGTCAAGAAGAATATCCAATTCCTCTCAGTAGCATGGGCGAAGGAATGCGACGCATTTTAAACTTAGCCATGGCAGCCGTGACAGTTGAGAATGGTTTCTTGCTGATAGACGAAATTGAAACAGGTCTATATTATGAAGCCCAAACTGATATGTGGAGATTTATACTAAAAGTCGCCCATGAATTAAACATACAAGTTTTTGCGACAACTCATAGTTGGGACTGCATTTGTGCGTTTCAAGAAGCTTTGGATGAATTAGATAATCCATCAATGGGCAAATTATTTAGATTGAGTCGTAAGGGTGAAGAGATACGTCCGGTTGAATACGATTCTGAAAAATTGGGTGTTGCTGTGCGTCAAACTATTGAGGTGCGCTGATGCCAAAAAAACCAAAACCTCATCAGCTATTGGTTGAAGGAAAAAATGATCGCCATGTGATTTGGGCTTTGTGTAATCAATATCAGTTGCCAGAAACATTTTCTGTAGAAGTAGCGGAAGAAAAAGGAACAGAGGGGATAGAGGCACTTTTAGCTGGATTACCAGCTAGAATATTAGGAATTGTCGTTGATACAGATCAAAATTTACTGGCACGATGGCAAGCGGTACAAAATCGACTCATGGAGAGTCAACGACCCGCCGCTAACCCCTTAGGGGTATAGCGGGGGCTCTTCAAAGCCCTACGTTGACCAGTCTCCCTCAATCAAAGGCTTTTTGAGGGTAAGCGATATCTCGGTCACAACACCTACGAATGCGTGTCTAGCCAACTTAAGCCAGTTTGTAGCTCTGTTGTTCAGCATTAACTAGCAAGTACGGGTTTACGAGCCGTGTGCTGAGCGTAAAAAGCCAAGATATCAAAGACGAGGCACACTTAACCGGAGAAATCCGAGTTCGGCGGGAGTAATCCCAACCCCTATGCGTACAGGTTAAAAGCACGAGCTTGTAACTGCCCAAGCGAAAGGCAAATGCAATATGTCGAACGGTTGCAATTTAGTCCAAGGCGGTAGGGGTGATGCCGTTTTTTCTTTTTTTAATTTGATTCGCTGTCGCTCAACTTATTAGTTAGCGAATCCTTCCCCGGACGCTGATCTTTGGTGGTACAGGCATCCGCCCCCTTGCCGCATTTTAGGTGGATATCAGGCGATTCCGACAGTACCTCCTCCAGATGGCTGGGTGTATACACAACCAGACAAACCTAAAATAGGCATTTGGTTAATGCCTGATAATCAACTTCCTGGAATGTTGGAAGATTTTGTTGCCCATCTAATTCCGACTGATGATAGTTTGCGTCCAAAAGCCGAGGCAATTTTGCAAGAGATTGAACAGTTGAAATTGAATCGTTACACGCCAATTCATCATCCCAAAGCCTTAATTCATACGTGGTTAGCTTGGCAAGAAACACCGGGAATGCCAATGGGACAAGCCATTACTGCACAGGTACTGAGTTATAATGCTGAAATCGCGAACAAGTTTGTTGAATGGTTAAAACGTCTATTTTAGTTAGCGGATACTTCAGAATAAAGGTGACAAATTAAGCGTTAATGATCAATGAAAAATGTTGCGTATTCTTGACATTTAGTTCTGTCTATTCTGCTGATTCATCTCTGACTTGAAAATACCAGTAGAGGTTAGCAACGGCTAAGTTTGAGGCTTTTTCTAGGTTTGCCGGGACTAAGGTTTTGTAACCCGCGATCGCAGCTTGTTGAGTGATGTACGTTTCCCACTCTTGACGTAACTTAGGTTTGATCATAAATTGCAGTTGGTTAAGCAAAGATGAGGGATGAGATTTTTGCTTTAAGTTCTCATAGAGTAATTGTTCGGGGGGTTCTGCTAAGACGTTTGGATCTGCACTGGCTTCTGGGGTAGCTGTGGCGTCTAAGTTGCTCAAGTCGGCACTTTGAAGCAGTTTGACTTCCGATGGAGGAAGCGAGCGCATCCAATCGACCTGATTTTGCCAAGACTCCAGTACGACTAAATCATGGTCATGAATTCGGGTGAGTTCAGGGAAGAGAAAATCTAACTCGTCTTCGGTATCACAGCGTTCAATTACAGTGAGGGCATCTTGACGGATTTTATCCTGGAGATGAGAGAGGCGATCGCTCACGGCGGCTAACTCATTTTGCTGTTGATAGGAGAGTGCGATCGTCTGATCAATTGCCCAAGCACATTCATATCTTCGCAGTTGTCCGGCGGCACAGGTTTCTGATAATAGGCGAGGATTGTTATAGTCGCCTAATGCTTCTGATAATGTCTGCCGTGCATTGGCTAAGTCAGCGTTTCTGATACTTGTATCTTGGCAGGACATAGCAGTTTTCATCAGCTTGGTTGCTTCTAAGAACCGTTCATAAGACTGAATTAAGACTAAACGATGCTGTTCAAATTTAATATCCTGGGCAACTTCGTCAATGTGTTGGATTATTTCTGTCCCTTGGTCTTTTAGGGCTTTTTTGAGGTCAATAAAGCCGTCTCGAACATCAAGCTTTAGTTGTTTTACGTCTTGCCTCAGCTTCAAAGTCTGCCACAGGTTCACGGCTGACAGTGCCACCGTCGCTACAGTTCCCACACCAATCATGGCTGTCGTGGCTTGCAGAACTCCCAAACTAGCTCGGACAGCTTGAAATCCTCGGTGCATTTGATACATCTGTCCTGCACTCATTGCCATCTGGGGAACAGCAACTAGCGGATTCAACGCAGCACCACTATTATTCAGGAGACTGACTGCATGACCAACAAACTGACCTGTTGCTGCATCTCTCGCCACACCTATGGGGACTCCTGCGGATAAGACTTGGGCGTACTTGCCAGCAGCAAGACCAGCCTGAATTGCCGGGGGAAATTGAAACAGCATTGTTCTGTCTGAGTGGAAGTTCTTTTCTTAGAGCTTAACCTGTCGTATTAAGAAAAATCACTATGTTTATCGAAACTTTAAACACTTGGAGAGAAAACTAGGCAATACTAGAGGTGACATCCTCCCGCATCATAATCTTTGATTTGATGCGGGCTTCCTTACCTCACGATAAGGCATTGCTCCCCTACGCCAGTTATCTAGGCTCATCGCCCCCGACACCTCGACTTGAGAGCCAATTTCTTGCTTTTCCAGAGTCCCTGGATACGTTTCTAGTCCACGATTGAGCAGTTCTTGAGCCGAAGCGATATCTCTGTCCACTTCATAGCGACATTCAGGGCAAGAATGAACTCGATCAGAGAGTTCTTTTCTCACTTCGATTCGGCAATTTGGGCAAGTTTGAGAAGTTCCTTTATGGTCTACTTCTCCAACAAATACTCCTCGCTTCTTGCCAACAAACTTTAGGATAGAGCGAAACTGTCCAAACCCTGCATCAATCGTGTGTTTTCCCAAGAAACCTTTCGCCATAATGCGGAAATCAATGTCTTCGACAAAGATGGTATCCGCCATGTCGCAAAGCTTATGGGCAAGTTTATATTGATAATCTTTCCGCTTGAATGCGATATGATTATGCTGCAACTCTACCTTTTTTCTAGCTTTCTCGTAGTTTTTGGAACGCTTCTGCTTCTTCGCTAACCGATGTTGTAGCACTTTCAGCCGACTTTGTTCAGTTTTGAAGAATTTGCGCCCAGGCTCAGAGTAGCCATCGCTGGTTGCCAAGTAGGAAAGCAGCCCTACATCAACCCCAATGGCATGACCATGAGGGTAAGGTTCTGGAATCTCGACATCTGAGTACAGAGAGATAACTGCAAACCATCCCATCGCCTTTTTGACCACCCGCACTTGTTTGACTACAAACCCGTCAGGGATAGGTCGATGCAGGTTGATTTCGACTTTCCCTAATTTGGGAAGTTGAATATGCCAACCTGTAATCGGGTTGGTTTTGAACTGCGGAAATACCATCGACTTCATTTGTCCGACTTTCTTGAAGCGAGGGAAACCATACCCTCTGTGCCTAAAAACAGCGTTTCCAACCACTCGTCGAGAAGTTGGGTTTGCTGTTGGTCGGGTTTGATACGGTAGGTGTAGTTTAGAATCATGAAGTGAGGCTGAAAAAGCTTGGATTGCCCAGAAACGTCAGGAACTTGAGCAGCTACAGAAAGATATCGATGCAATTCCCTCTATCAGTTTGAAAAACTTAGAAAATAATCATGATCTTGCCACAGAGTAAACCACAATATAGCATTCTATCATTTTCTGATTTTCAAAAATACAAGGAAAAATTATCTGATGATATTTGTAGCCAATTGGATGAGATATTCAAGGATTGTAGTCAACGAGATCAAGATTTTAATCCTCTGTTATCAGAAATAGTTCAATTACGGCAAAAATTACAATCTCAGCAATTTAGATTATCAATAGTCGGAGAGTTCAGTCGAGGAAAATCTACTCTAATCAATGCTTTAGTAGGTGAACAAATACAACCTGTTCGGGCAATTGCTTGTAGTGGAGCAATTACCGTATTGAAACATGGCTCGAAGAAGCGAATTGTATGCCATTATAAAAATGGGCAAAAGAAAGAAGTATCTTTTGAAGAGTATCTAAGTTTAGCGACTCTTTCAAAAGAAGCAGCACGTAAACATCGAAGCGATGAACTAGCTCGTTCTCAGATAGAAGAAATAATCTTTGAACATCCAAATTTAGAGTTCTGCCAAAATGGTGTAGAGATTGTCGATTCTCCAGGGTTAAACGAACACCCAGAGCGTGCAACCATTACTCAAAAATTACTGAAGAATACTGATGCCGTAATTTTCCTGACGTTTGCCTCAGCTCTCCTGTCAGAGACAGAACGTGAATTAATTGATGAGTTGAAAGAGCAACTTTCTGGAGGTAGCAAGCAAGAACCTGCTAGGAATTTGTTTATAGTAGTCAACAAAATGGATGACCTAGATTCTGATGAGGATCGGCAGGATGTAAAGGATTCGGTAGAAGAATTTGCTTATGGTGAATATCCTGTCTTGGCTGGGCAAAACCGCATTCATTTCATCTCAGCGAAAGCAGCACTAGAAGCTAAGTGTAACAATAATCGGAATGACTATATTGATAGCTTTGAGGAATTTACTAAATCCCTTGAATATTTTTTAATTAATGAACGTGGTAATACTGAGCTTAACTACAGCTTTGTTAAGCTGGGGGAAATAATTCAAAATGGGTGGTTTTTTTTAGATGAATATGAAGTAAAATTAAATCAAAATACAAAAAATACTGAGACAAAACAACAAGCTTTAATCGAGCAAATTGGGGAACTAAGCGGACAAAGCGTCAGACTTGAGATTTTGATAAAAAGATGGATAAAGGAACTAGAGATACCTTTAAGAAAGCAGCTAAAGAGTTCTTGGAATAAATGGATTCGTTTATCCTTATTTGATGATTTAAAGGAAAAGTCTAAGAAATGGGAATCTGACGGTGACGTAGTTTGGAAGCAAGAGGAAGTAGTTGAAGACTATACTGACAAATTTAAAGATGATTTAATAAATGCAATTATTGAGTGGGGTCAGCAAAACAAAAACAGCATAGATTTCAATATTAAAAGTTTAGATGATCGAATATTAAATGAATTAAAATCATTAGGCAGTTCAAAACTCTCTAGTGTTAACCTTGAAAAGGTATTTCTTCAGCAACTTCCTTACGAATTTAAATTTAAGGTGGATAAAAAAGCAGGGTATGGCGATTTTTTACCCTGGATAGGTACTCTGTTTTTTGTTGGGCTTCTTTTTGGAAGTGATGATTCTATCCGGAATCAGATAAGAGAAGAAGTAATTAAAAAAGGTTTGGAGCAATTTTATAAAATTCAATCTACAATTTTTCAAAAACTTTATGAAACTGTTACCATAACTTTTGAAACCAGGATTGAAAGAGTCAAGGAAATTATGACTCAAGTAATGAATGGCGTGCAAGCAGACTTAGATAACCAAGATAAAGAATACAAAAAAATACTTCGATTCTGTGAAGCTGAAAAAGCATGGATCTACCAGAAGCGTCAGGAACTTGAACAGGTACAGAATAATATTGATGTAATTATCCAGAATAAAAAGACTATTGAACATGAACACTAAACTCGTTAAATCTCTCATCCAACTTATCCTATCTCTCTCGAAATAAGAGCGTAATTTACTTGAGGAAAAGCTGTTTTTTGAATCATCAAACCCTTCAACTGGTGACTTGATGCAAATGGCTCAAAAGGGTGGCTCCTTTAACTTCCTGTACGATGAACCCGATTTGTATACTCAAGGGTGATGGGGAACCAACCTAATGTCTGTCAAAAAAGGAGATATTGTTTGAGGACTGCTATTATTGTTAACACCATTTATTGAGCGTTGGCGATCAGCCATCATTATGAGCAAAGCCAGGATTCTTGACCCATCCGAGAGCTATACCTTCAGTAAATATGCCCAATTAGCCTACGATAGCGCCGATATCCTCGCTGAATTCGGTGTTACCCTCAAAAATAGCTCACTCCAACTTCCACAGCAGTTACCAATCGATCTACAACCACTGAGAACAGAACTGCAAGAAAATCTCACTTTGGTAGATCCTGTTTCCGAGATGGCTAGACGTGAAGCACTGATCTTTCCGATTCTCAAGACGATTTGTAAGTTTATCCAAGTACCACTCAAAATTGAATATCCTGTGCGAGTGAGCAATTGGCTCAAAGGCAGTTTTGATTATTTCATTCCTACCGAACAAAATTTATTAGTCGTTGAAGCGAAAAATGCCGATTTAGCAAGAGGTTTTACTCAGTTGGCGGTAGAATTGATTGCCCTCGATCAATGGACTGATTCAACAGTTCCTATGCTCTACGGCACTGTAACAACAGGGGATACCTGGAAATTTGGTATTTTTCAGCGTCAAGAAAAAATAGTTCACAAAGATATCAACACATACGCCATTCCTAGCGATCTGAAGTTGGTGCTTTCTGTTCTATTTGGTATAAGTTTGAGTTAGGTGGAGATTGTGCTAGTTTCAGCATATCTTAGTGTTACTGTTTTTCCAATACAGTTAGGGTGACACAAATCGTTACAATAAAGGCAGTGGATTTTCGGAAAACCTATGACGGCAACATTGCTTGCGCCACCGGATGAAATTATTCACCTGTCGGGGATTAGCTGGCAGACTTATGAAACGCTCCTAGAGGAATTGTGCGATCGCCGCCTCCGCCTCACCTATAATCGTGGCAGTCTAGAAATCATGGCTCCTTCTCTAGAACACGAATTAAGTAAAACGGTTATGGGGCGCTTCGTAGAAACTCTAGCTGAAGAGACAAACCTCCCGATTTATCCGCTTGGCTCAACAACCCTCAAACGTCCTGAACTGAGTGGTGCAGAACAAAAGATTATTTGGAATTGGTTAGAGCATTTCGGAGTTGGGTAAGACGTAAAATGGCTGAATAGTCAACTGCCCCACCCACTTTTGGGATGGGGCTTGTAACTAGGCGAGATTACTCTCGCCCGAAACATAGGGCGCATTGACTGACGCCTGCTCCTCGGTCCCACGTTGGGTAGAAGAGAGAATGTAATCGTCTCGGACATTAAGAGCAGCATTAAGGTCAGCGTGAGTCTGATAGCCACAGTTTTTACAACAGAAGCGAGACTTGTTACGATTTGTCCGCCTGATGTGTTTGCAGACA
>NZ_JAVJZI010000076.1:0-15823 GCF_040223135.1 Coleofasciculus sp. G3-WIS-01 | reverse complement strand
CATACTGCTCACACAGTTGCTCAATCCTGTTTTTGAGACGAGCGGTAGGGATTTGAACAAATTCCTGGTTCGTCTTTTTCCCTAACTCAATTCCGTCTTTGCTGCGTCGATTCCAGCCGAAAACAACTGTTCCAATCCGATATTGGAGACAATGGTTGATAACGACACGAGCGGCTTTGTTAACCGCATCTCTTATTTGTCTATTACGCCTTTCTGTTAGAGAGGCTAATTCTTCATTCCAAAACCCTTGAGCTTTACCCAATTTAATGATTGCAACCCGCTTGTTGTAGAGCTGGTTAAGGCTCTTTAGTTTGCGTCCATCAACGATAAAGCTGGTCTCTACGTTAGAGACACAGGTGATCCAATTATTAAGTCCGGGGTCGATTCCTATCACCCGCGAGGGATCTACATCTGCTGTCACAGAAGGCAGAAGGTAGACAAACTCAGCGTAGAAGCAACCGTTGCGGGGGAGGATTCTCAGCTCCTTGATGTCTTTGAAGTTGAGGTTAAATGGTATTGGGATAAAGAAATTCGCTATCTTGAACCATGTTTTAACCAACTTTCCTAGCGGTATTCTGATTCGACCATCTTTAATCTTCAAAGCCTGCTTAGGATAACTAACAACAGAAAGACCGCCTTTCTTTAAATACTTAGGCAGTCTAGGACTATCTGCTATCTTTCCTTTTATAAATGCCTTTATCAATCCACCGAAGGACTTAAAAGATTCGCTAACGGTTCTTAGCGCTTGTTGAGCTGCTTGAGAATAGAGGGCTTGGAAATGTTTGTTGTTTTTATACTCCTTTTCTAGGTCGTATTTACCGATAATCCGCCGACGCTTGAACCAGATTTGACGAGCATAATAGATGCCGCAGTTCATCAAGTTATTCGTTTCAGCGCAAATAAACTCTAAAACTGCGGCTAGCTCTTTATCTGGATTTAACAATACTTGCTGACAACCGTACAAGAATATCACCTCCAATTTTATGGTTCTATTATATATATCACTTGAGGAAGTTATTGCGGGATAAATCCCGCTGTCTTTACCACTTGCTCGGTTTCATCCCTCGGATAAATCGCGAGGGAGCCTGCACCATCGCTTGCCTGTAATATTCTCGTTAACCCAACAAGACCACTGTTTGCTGAGGATAGGTACGCCTATACATAAACCTACGCTACAGTCACATTTACCGCCACCAAGACTAATATTCATTTTCTGATCAGGGGTTAAGTGCTACGATCTTAACCAATTTTAGGATAGCTTTATATTTTCTTCATAAAAACGGCTGGGGTGGGGGAAGCGGGGGAGATGGGGAAGCTGGGGAAGCGGGGGAAGCTGGGGAAGCTGGGGAAGCGGGGGGAGAGAAAGTTATATCTTTGAATGCAACTTGCTATAAACTGCCTCAACCGATGAGAGATAAAAAGTTTTAAACTAAAAATAGTTAAGAATCCATTGAAAACCTAATTGAGTCGAAGTGTTCTACCGAATTTGGCAACGCTGTTTCTGGGGGGTGTCATTGTTCCTCGGTGTCTTCAGTCTGGCGGTAACGGTTGAAGCTCAACCTGCACCCGTATTTATTCCGTTTATGGAACGTATCCAAAAAAATTTGCCTGTCGGGTTAGCCATGCGCTTACCCACCCAGTTACGAGTGAATGATCTTTTGGATATTGATCCAAACCAATTAATTGTCCGTGTCTTTCCCTCACAAGCCCCCCCTAGTTATATGGTAAGTCTGTTTACCTGCGATCGCAGCCCAAATTCCTGCTTATTGGGTAGCTTTTCAGTCAACCCCAAGCAGTCGGCGAGTGCGAGGCGTGATCTGGAGCGACATGAAACTCTAGGCGATCGCATTACATTGGCGCCTAATGTTGCTGGATATCTGATTGAAGGACCATCTCAGAATCCATCCTACTCCTTCTCAACCGTTATGTGGCAGCAAAACGATATGATTTATACGATTAGCTTTCCTGCCATTGAACGGCAAAATATTCTCTACATGGCGCTTTCTATGGCAAGGGAACAAGCATTTTATCGTCGTTAGTAATTCGTCATTCGCCAGGGAATAGAAAACTTATAAGTCATGATTCAGAACTTGGCGAATTACATCGGCTGGAACTTGATCGATTATCGATACCTGACCAATTTGCGTGGGTAAAACAAATCGTACTTTACCATCTTTCACTTTCTTATCAGTTTGCAGGGTATCAATAATCGCATCAATATCCAATCCTGGTGGTAATTGAGTCGGTAATCCAGCTTTCTCAATTAAAGCCTTCTGACGTTCCGCTTCTTGGGATGTCCACATCTGAAGTTCTACCGCAATTTGACCAGCCGCAACCATACCAATCGCCACAGCTTCCCCATGATTAACGACTTTATAGCCGGTTAAACTTTCGACCCCATGACCAATCGTGTGACCATAATTTAAAATTGCTCTTAATCCGGCTTCTTTCTCATCCTGACTGACGACATCGGCTTTGGCTTGGCAGGAGGAGGATAAAATAAAGGACAATAATTCATCATCCAAATACCGCCGCCCGTCGAGACGTTTAGTATTCTCTAACTTAGCAAATAAGTCAGCATTCCAGATTACGCCATATTTAATCACCTCTGCCATTCCCGCCCGTAATTCTCGTGGGGGTAAGGTTTGTAAAACTTGCGGATCAATTAAAACAAAGCGGGGTTGGTGAAATGCACCAATTAAGTTTTTGCCTTGGGGATGGTTTACCCCTGTCTTACCGCCAATGGCTGCATCCACCATAGCTAAAAGGGAAGTGGGAACTTGGACGACATTGATCCCCCGTAACCAGGTAGCCGCCGCAAACCCCGTCATATCCCCGATTACGCCTCCCCCTAATGCCACCAGGGTTGAAGACCGTTCTAAGCGGTTCTGGAGGGCGGCATCGTGGATTTTTTGAATAGACTTAAGGGTTTTATAACGTTCGCCTGCGGGTAAGGTACAGTGAGACACCTGATAGCCGACTAACTTCAGCGCCGCGATCGCCCGTTCCCCGTAGCGGCTAAAGATGGCTGGATTGGAGACGAGGAGAACCTGCTTCCCCAGTTTCAGCCGACTCATCCAAACGCCTATATCGTCTAAGCTTCCCGGCGCGATCGCAATATCATAAGACTGCGGCGGTACTTCAACCCGAATCACTGACTTCATTTGATTTTCTCTAGCCACTCTGGGCTGTATTTTATCCCACTTAATGATTTAATAGTCTAAAGTAAGACGTTTTTGAGAGAACGGTAAATGTCTGGATCTGGAATTGTTGCCTACTTTTTAATTCTCGGTGGTGCTACGGGTGTCGCCCTAGCCCTGTTTTTTGGTCTCAAAGCGGTCAAATTGATTTAAACCGAGAGATGAGACCCAACAAATTCTTGTTGGGTTTCACGTTGTTCAACCCAACCTACTACTCATTTACCACCACCCGTCTAGGAGTCTAGGAGTATAGCCGTGAACTCAAGTTCCGGCTAAAAGCTAAAACCCGTTAAAACGGGTTAAAATGTATAGTCAGCTTTAGCTGACTTTAGCTATCAGCCGGAAATTTATTTCCAGGCTGACTGCAAACGATGATTAAAAGTAAAGCCAGGAAAAACCTGAGCAACTTGATTCGCTTCCAGTTGAATATGTTGCTCTAATATAGACGCGATCGCGTCTCGAAAATCGGTGGTGACGGCTAAATCTCGTCCTTGGAATAACGCCGATTCACTCAAACCTGACCATTCCCCATAAACCTTACCACCACGAATACCACCCCCTAAAATCCACATCACGTTACCATGTCCGTGATCCGTTCCCCCATTACCATTCTCCTTCACCGTGCGACCGAACTCAGATAAGATTGCGATCGCAGTATCAGAATAGACTGCTCCTAATTCCTTGACTAGAGTCACTAATCCTTGGGCTAGAGATTTCAGTTTATTGGCAAACTGACCCTGACTGCTTCCTTGATTAATATGAGTATCCCAGCCACCTAACGCCATAAATGCCAATTGAGTCTGAGAATCTCCAACCATTAGCCTCGCCAGATTCCGGGTATCTTTAGCAAATCCATTTGGAGGGGGTGCGCCGTTGTCAGCTTCCCGCATTTCAGCCGCTAGGGTAGCCAGTAGAATTTCCCGCGCTTGTTGTCCTTCCTGATAAGCTAGATGAATCGAATCATTTCCACTGTAAAGACGTTCAAATGCTGCATTAAGTTGAGAACGATCCACTGATAGAGAACGGGTAGCATTATTTCCTGGTGGTAGACTAGCCACAGAATTTTGACCCATCAGGATAGGCGAGATCATGGAACCGATATTAACGGCTTGAGTTGGTCCTGCTTGAGGGAGAGTCGCTAACAGACGATTCATCCAACCATCAGATGTCGTTTTATCTCCAGGAGTTCCACTTTCCATATAATTTTGAGCATCAAAATGAGAGCGAGTGGTATCCGGTGATCCGCAAGCATGGATAAATGCTAAACTTCCTTGTTTCCATAAAGGTATTAGGTCAGATAAAGCGGGATGCAAGCCAAAACGACCATCTAAATCTAGCAATCCTCCCTTTTCTTTGGGTTGGGGAATCGCAATTCTGGGTCTTGCTTCGTAGTAGTTTGGGTCTTGGTAGGGAACCACCACATTTAATCCATCGATACCACCGCGCAGGAATATGACAATAAGTCGCTTGTTGGTATTCGTTGAAGCCATTCCTCTAGCCGCCCAACCATGCAACCCAATCGGGGTAAGTCCAGCAGCAGTCAAGAGGCTAGCGTATTGTAAAAATTTGCGTCGGTTCATGGGGTTGAAAGTCGGGGCGGTTTAGCTGTTCTAGAACGGATATCATTAATCACAGGGTAAAAGAGTCAGTTTGTCAAGGTTGCGGCGATAGGGATTTTAGTTCAGCACAGGCAAAATTCGTGAGTATTGCCACCGGCTAGACAACTATAAGGTGTATCGTTGAACCAAGAATCACCGCACTTATAGGGCAGTGAGTGTCAATGACTTCATACTTCAGATGACGAACTTTCCTCAGCACTGGTGCTGTTGGTGACTGTGCCCCTACCCCAGATGCCGCCGCCATAACCGTTACCTAAGTCAGTATACTGGCAGTCTTTTGGACCGCCTTCTGCTATGTTGCCACTAACGGTACTGTTGATCAACACTACTTCACCCGATATGCCACCGCCGTAGCTGTTGCCAGAGTTATTTATGATGGCAGAACCACCTTCTACTTTGTTATCGCTGATAGTACTGTTAGTCACTATCAGGTCTCCAGAACTATTCAGAATGCCACCACCATTAGCCGCACCACCTCGTCCAAAGCCAACGCCACCGAATGCTCCATTCCTGCTGATAGTACTGCTGTTCAGGCTGACATTGCCGGAGCGATTAAAAATACCGCCACCGTTGCCAGTGCCGCTAGTATATTCGCTATAGCCACCTTATACGCTGTTGTCGCTGATAGTACTACTGTTCACGTCCAGACTGCCGGAGTCATTAAAGATGCCGCCACCATTACCGTTGCCGGGATTGGGTCCGAATAAACCGACACCAAATGCGCTGTTATCACTGATAGTACTGTTAGTTATTGTTACCTCACCGGAGCTGTTAAAAATGCCGCCGCCGCTACTGTCGCTGCGAGAATAGGAACCGCTTGCTACTTGATTGCTGCTGATAGTGCTGTTAATTATTGTTAGCTCGCCGGAGCTGTTAACAACGCCGCCACCTGTGCCACTACCACCAGAGCTACTGCCGTAGTAGCCGTCACCACCTTCTGCCCGATTGCCACTGATGGTGCTATTAATTATTGTTACTGGAGTTTAGACTAAATCTCAAACGACACAACATATAGGGGGTTGACTCGAAAATTTGGGTCGAGGGACTTGTCCCCACAAAAACCTGTTGGGTTTCACTCCGTTCAACCCAACCTACTGGCGTGGACCCAGCTAAAATTGTGGAGTAGACTTTACCATTGAATAGGGCGCACGCCATGCGCCCCTACGGTTTCTTTTCCGTAATTCTAATTCATTTTGATTTATACTAAATTCGGGTTAACTACCCCCGTTATCACCCAGTCCGCGCAGGCGGACTTTGTTTGTGTAGCAGCGATTTCAATCGCCTTGAAGGGGGTAATAAAGGCTCTAATAGTGACGCGATCGCTCCTCGAAAATCCTATTCAAACATGGGCGGTTCTTTTAGCTGATTTTCCGAAAAACTGAGGGGACTATGGGAAGGAGGTAAACTATTCACTGTTGCAGGTGTGCGAATTCGTTCTAGCTGACTCAATGCCCAACGCGCTGTTTCCTGAACATCAGCCTCCGGATCATCTAAGGCATAGGATAATAACTGGCTCATTTGTGCCACTAATTCATACATCAAGGTCAAGTCTCGAATCGCGTTTTTACGCACCTGGGGATTATCATCCTGTAGGGAAAGCGCTAACGCCCGATTCATGGGTTTGAGTGTCTTCATGCCAATTTGGGATAGCGCCTCTATAATTAAGCTGCGCTGCTGAGAATCAGACTCTAACATCAGATTTACTAAGGGTTGTACCGCCCGGGAATCTCCCCGTTGTGCCAGTTCCCAAATTGCTTTGCGTCGTTTGGTTGGATCAGAATCTTGTAAGTCTTTAATTAATTGATTCACCCCATTTTTTTTCGCCAGCCGATTCTTGGGTTGAGTCAGTGGGGCGCTAGTTGAGGATTCAAAATGGGATGGCGATTCGGTGATGTGGGAGTCAGTTACGCTTAATCCTGAAGGATTGTATCCATTTTTATAGGGTTCAGATAGATGAGTTGGGGGGAGGTCAACCGATTCGGTGGGGGATGACTCTCGCCCATTGCTACTCGACATTACCATAGGCAGTTCCGGTTCCTCTGGAGGGGAAGAGGGTACAGAATCCTCTGCTTTTGCAGGGGCTTGACCTTTTTTGGGATTATCCAATACCTTGAGTAAAAAGAATAAGCCTCCACCAAATATTCCTAAGGTTCCACAAACACCTGCGACTATCCACAGGAGTTGTTGGCGATTGCTGTTGGGTTGAGCTTTTTCAGCGTTTTGGTTATCTTCCTCAGCGTTTTCTGCTTCTGCTGGAGAATTATCTGGTTCAGGGACTTCCGCCGCCGCTGCTTGCAGCTTAGTCCATGTGCTTAAACCAACAACACCATCTGCGTCAAGATCGATTGACTCTTGGAATTCAATAACAGCCAGCCTGGTGGTGTCTCCATAGACACCATCGGTATCGCCCTCGTAGTAGCCTAGCTTTTTCAGACGAGTCTGCAAGGCTTGCACCGTTTCTCCTCGACTCCCCACTTGCAGGGGTAATTCCTCAATGCCTTTAGGACTGGGGGACTGAGCGAGGAGTAAGGGGGGGGATAGGTTAACCGATGGATGGGCGATCGTAGGCTCTAATCCCAGGAGAGAGCCAATGCCCATAAACCCGCCCACGCAGGTCATATAGGCAGCTAGAAGTACAGGGGAGCGATGGCAAGTCATAAGAAAATTAGGAACTTGAAGGGTTTGCCATGTCGGGACAGCCTCTTATCAGTCTCACTCCAAGATAGCTTAAATACTTACCAAAAAATTGGGTTTAAAGCCTTGCCCTTTTCGGGCGACTTTTATAAATCGTCAGCGGCTACACAACCGATAGGGATGTAGCAGCCGCGCAAATAGTCTGCATTCGTGGACTTGCAGCCGTGGGACAGATGGTCAAGATGCTTTGTGAGGGTAAACACATAGGTGTCCCTGAGAAGAAAGAATCCTCGCGCCTTTAAGCTGAGGAGTGTCAATCCTGAATTAAAACGGCGACCCAGATGAGTCAATTTTTAAAGAGCCAGGAGTCTTTGCACCTGTTCCTCCCACTGAAATTGGTTAACGAGGCAATCTTTTAGCTTCAGAGTTTTGGACTTTCAGAGGTAAAGGAATTAAACCCATCGCTTTCAGGCTGCGGATGATGCGATCGCGAGGGGTTAAGGATTCGGCTGTAACTGTCTGATTTGCGGTACTCCAGGCTTGGCGGAATGATGCCAATCCCTGGGCAATTTCCTGACGCTGATTAATCAAATAGATACTAACTAACGTCAAACTGACGCCTACCCATTGCAGGGAACTCAAGACTTCCCCTAAAAACAGATTGCCAAATACCAGGGCAAACACAGGAGTCAGAAACGTCAAAGCACTGAGACTGGTGAGATTCCCCTTAGAAGCAAAATAGAAGAATAACCCATAGGCGATCGCACTGCCAAATATGGTCGAGTAAGCCAGTGCCATCCAGCCACTCAAGTCAATATTCACCCACTGTTGAGATTCCCACATCCCCGAAAGCGCAAACAAGGGTAATCCGCCTAAAATCATGTGCCAACCTGTCGCCACAACGGGATCGGCATATCGAGTGATATAGCTAATGCTCACCGTTCCACAAGCCATCGACAGGGATGCCAATAACATCAGCCATTCCCCACTTTGAAAAAGATGCTGCCAACTCAATTCCACAGTTGCCACCTTGCCATGCACAAGGCTCAAAATCCAGGCATCTGGCAAACCAATCAAACTGATACCCACAATACCAATTGCCAGTCCTAAGCCACCCCACAGACCAATAATCTCACCAAAAAGCCAACCTGACAGTAATGCTACGGCTAAAGGCTGAGAATCAATCATCACTGAACCCAAGCCAGCCCCCGTTCGCACTAAGCCCTCGGCTAAAAACCCTTGAAATAAAGCACCGTCTATTAGCGCAAACAAGCTAATCCATAACCAAGCCGCCCACCCTTTGGGTTGAGGGCGCCCCATCATCGAAGCCGCGATCAGGACAAGCACTCCTGCGGGGACTAAGCGCACTCCTGCCATGAATAGAGGAGTTGTATGGGGAATGACCCCTTTCATTGCTACCATTGCCGTCCCCCACAGGAAAAACGGCGCAATCAACAGTAAGGAGGTGAAAGGGGTTTGGTTCGTTATTTTTAGCTGCATGAGATTGAGTTTATTATCAACGCTTGGGATAAACCCCGGATATTTTTTATGATTCTTTACATAGATTGTACTGAATTTTTACTTTATGTTAAGCAAATGATACAAAAATGTGATGGGTCGCTGGTCATTCGTCCTCTGTCCTTAGCACCCCTGCATCTGTGCGTCTGTGCTTAAAATAACAGGAGACAGATTCGGACAAAAAATCTTAGATCGTGCAAACTGGTAAAGTAATATAGCGGTTCTCACCAAGGTGAGATACACTAAACCATTTAACTTGGCGGGACACCGCTTCGTGTCTACATCCCTAATTTTTGATAACGATATGCCCTGGCCCTTTAAGCCTAAATCGCGGAAACAGATTGCTCGCATCGAAATCACAGGTTTGATTGCTGGTAACACTCGCCAACGGGTACTAGAGGCGCTCAAAACCGTGGAAGAAAAGAAATTCCCTGCCTTACTCTTGCGAATTGACAGTCCCGGCGGCACCGTTGGCGACTCTCAGGAAATCTACAGCGCCTTGATGCGCCTGCGGGAGAAGGTGAAAATTATTGCCAGTTTTGGGAATATCTCTGCCTCTGGGGGAGTTTACATCGGTATGGGGGCTGAACATATCGTGACCAACCCCGGTACGATTACAGGAAGCATTGGCGTTATTCTGCGCGGCAATAATCTAGAACGTCTCTTAGACAAGATTGGAGTTTCCTTCAAAGTCGTTAAATCCGGTCCTTACAAGGATATTCTGGCGTTTGATCGTGAACTCACCGAGCCCGAAAAAACAATTTTGCAAGAGATGATCGATACGAGTTATCAACAGTTCGTGCAAACCGTTGCTGAAGCACGAAACCTGGCGGTGGAAACGGTGAAAAGCTTTGCCGATGGTCGAATTTTTACAGGTGAGCAAGCCCTTGATTTAGGGGTTGTTGATCGCTTAGGAACCGAGGAAGATGCCCGTCGTTGGGCAGCCGAACTGGTGGGTCTTGATCCGGATAAAACGAAATGTGAGACGATTGAAGAACCTAAACGCCTCTGGAGTCGTTTGATTCCTGGCAATACGGGTCGAATGACCTCTGGATTATCGGCAGGGATAGATTGGTTAGAATTTGAACTGTCTACTGGTGGTCAGCCGCTTTGGCTCTATCGACCCTAGGAGTTTTTCTCCAGGTGCAGGGGTGCAAGGGTGCAGGGGAAACAAAAGAGTTAACTCACGCGCCATGCCCTATGAGCGAAGTGAAGGGTCAAAGCTCAAAACTTAGTCAGGGCGGGTTTGGTACAAACTTTACCATCAATAGCTGGCGCGAAAATCCCTAAACCCGCCCCTACAAACCAGATTCCCTTGAGCGAAGCGAAGGGTCAAAACTTAAAACTTTTTCAGTCACAATTTAGGAGGATATCAGCAGTGGAGTGGCGTGTTCGAGCGATTCGTGGAGCAACAACGGTGTCAGAAAATACGGTTGCAGCAATTCAAGATGCTGTAACGGAACTCATAGATGAGATAGAAAGCCACAATCAGATCGACCACGAGGAAATGATCAGTGTAATCTTTACCACGACACGAGATTTGGATGCCATCTTTCCTGCTGCGATCGCTCGTGAACGTCCTCATTGGGAAAATGTGGCATTACTCGATCTTCAGCAAATGCATGTAGAAGGAAGCTTGGAGCGCTGTATCCGATGCTTAATTCACATTAATACCCTGGTTAGCCAAACCGAGATTTATCACCCTTATCTGCGTCAAGCGAAAAACCTAAGACCAGATTGGAGTCTTGCTCAATTAAGCTCATCTCACAGTTAAAGGGTCATTCGCATTTATCCTTCGTCCTGCGTCATACTCGCCCTTTGGAAAGCCAACTCTATCAGGGAACGGGAAACAAGGAACAGGAAATTCTGGCTTTATATTCAGAATTTATTTGTTATTTAAATAATTTGACGTTCGACTAATAGAAGTGTCTCGACCTTTAGACAAGCTGCGCCGCATAATCGACGCCAGAGACTCACGTTTGCGTAAATCAAGCATTTCTGCAAGGCTCTGTTCCTCGTTATCCAGAGGACTTTTTTGTTGATCAGGTACGACGGTGACTTCAGTTTCCTCATGGGCAAGTGTCTGAGGAGAGTCCTGCGTCTGGATTGCCTGTGTCTGAACAACAGGTTGGGGATTTTGGGGAAATCGAGAGCGATGTACTGAGCGTCGCCGTTTTTTGTGCCGGGTTGATTTAGACGGTTTGATAACTTGGCGACGTTGAGTGGATTGTCTAAAAGCATGTGTGACTAAAAAAGAGCCGGTGGCACAACCAAAGGCTAGACCCCAAAATAACGAAAGGGGTAAACCCTCCTTGGGTAGAGAGTCCTCTGTCGGGGAGACTATCCCAGAGTTCGACTGGGGCGTTTTTTTTGCCGTTGATTCCAAAACAGTTGAAACCACGGGTTTCGGCACAGACTTATCTGGCTCAATCCGCCCAGGATTGATTAAGCCAACTGCGGCTACGGTACCAATCAAGACAAGAAAGCCCCAGATTGTTCCCCAAAAGACAAAGGGATACCTGTTAACCAGCTGCTGTAATACCTGTGGGTAATTTCGCTGTTCGGAAGAATGGTCAGATGAATTGAGCATTGACGCCCTTTACAGTCAGGATCAACTTGAAAACGCGACGCTTTGCGCCTTAAGAGTAGAGAAACCACTATTGCTGACGGAATTTTAACATGGTTTTTTGGAGAACATGACAAAAATCCTCTCAGTGCCATTGCCCAAATGCGCTAGCATTAACGATCGCAAGGCATAGTTTAAAGGGTGATCCAAGATTATGACAGGAGAGCTAACATCCACAATTAGCATTCACGAGCAAAAGCAGCAACCGCATCACCCGGAAGGTATTTCCACTCACACTTCCTTACCTCATAGCAGATCATCACGCCCAAGTTGGATGATTGAGGATAGTGAGAAACTTTATCGGATTCAGGGATGGGGGGAGCCATATTTTTCGATTAACGCAGTCGGTCATGTAACGGTTTCCCCCAAAGGAGATCGCGGCGGTTCCCTAGATTTGAGGGAACTCGTTGAAGCGCTCAAAGGACGTAATCTGGAACTCCCGTTATTAATTCGCTTTTCCGATATCCTTGCCGATCGCATTGAGCGGTTAAATGCCTGTTTTGCCAAGGCGATCGCTCGCTATAACTACCCGGGTCGTTACCAGGGGGTTTATCCGGTTAAGTGCAATCAGCACCGACATCTGGTGGAAGAATTGGTACAGTTTGGACATCCCTATCAGTTTGGCTTAGAAGCGGGTTCTAAACCTGAACTGATGATTGCTCTAGCCACCTTAAAAACCGATGGCGCCCTGCTTATATGCAATGGTCACAAAGACCGGGAATATATCGAAACGGCGCTGCTATCGATGCGGTTGGGACAAAAACCGATTATTGTGATCGAGCAACTCGAAGAAGTCCAGCTTATTATTGACATTTCGGCAAAACTAGGTATTGAGCCGATAGTGGGCGTGCGAGCCAAACTGAGTACAAAAGGGACGGGTCGTTGGGGAGAATCCACAGGCGATCGCGCCAAGTTTGGTCTGACACTTCCGGAGATCCTAACCTGCGTGAACCAACTCCGGGATGCTGGAGCACTCCACACCTTGCAGTTATTGCACTTTCATATTGGTTCTCAAACCTCTGCAATTAGCGTGATTAAAGATGCAATTCGAGAAGCCAGTCAAATTTATGTCGAGTTGCGTTCCTTGGGCGCTGATATGAATTATCTTGATGTAGGTGGTGGTTTAGCCATTGACTACGACGGCTCTAAAACCAACTTCTACGCCTCAAAAAACTACAACATGCAGAATTATGCCAACGATATCGTTGCCGAGGTTAAGGAAGCCTGTGAAGCCCGCCAGATTCCCGCTCCTGTATTAATTAGTGAAAGTGGTCGCGCGATCGCCTCTCATCAATCGGTACTCATCTTTGATGTCCTCAATACCAGCGATGTTCTCTCCGGAGAACCCCACCCAGCTCACGATAAGGAACATCTAATTATCCGTAACCTCTGGGAAACTTATCGTAATATTAGTCTGGAAAATTACCAAGAAGCCTACCACGACGCCATTCAATTCAATGAAGAAGCCAAAAGCCTCTTTAATCTCGGTTATCTTAGCCTCACTCAACGGGCTAGAGCAGAACAATTGTACTGGGCATGCTTTGAGAAGATTCTCAACATTGTCAGGACGCAGGAGTATGTACCTGACGATCTCGAAGACTTAGAAAAAACGATGGCGTCAATTTATTACGTCAACTTATCGGTCTTTCAATCGGTTCCCGATTCCTGGGCAATGAACCAGCTCTTTCCGATTATGCCCATTCATCGGCTAGATGAGGAGCCAACCCGCCGGGGTATCTTAGCCGATTTGACCTGTGACAGTGACGGCAAAATTAACCAGTTTATCGACCTGCGAGATGTTAAATCCGTACTGGAACTGCATCCGTTAAGGAAAGCCAGGGTACAGGACAACCAAGATGTCGGTGGGGGTTCTACCGATAATGTTGTTGAAACAACCAATGGCTTAACTCAACCCGCATTTCTAGAACAGACGGGAAAAACATCTGATCATAAAATCCGAGAACCTTATTACTTAGGGTTGTTTTTAGTCGGAGCTTACCAAGAAATTATGGGCAATCTACACAACCTGTTTGGCAACACCAATACTGTCCATATTCGGCTAACACCCAGAGGCTATGAAATTGAGCATCTGGTTAAGGGAGATACGGTAACGGAAGTATTGAGTTACGTTCAGTACGACGCCGAGGACTTAGTTGAAAGTATTCGTCGCCGCACCGAACAAGCTCTACGAGACAATAGAATTACCTTGGCAGAATCCCAATGGTTACTGCAAAACTACCAGAAGAGTCTCAATAGTTATACGTATCTTTCTTCTTAGTTAGGCGTTGATGGTTGAGGGTTGAAATTACTTGCTTCTCTCCCAGCCAGCTACCAAAACCAAGGCTGAGAGCCACTGTGTCCCTTCACTTCGTTCGAGGGCAAGTTTAACCAGTGGATGAAAGCCTTGACAAGGTTTTAATCTTGCGTTTTTTATAGCTTCCCTTGTGCAAAAAAATGTACAATAGAAAGCGATAAAGGAGGTGATTGAACTGTATCGAACTATTCCGATTAAGGCTAAGTTTACGGATGAAGAGAAAGCGTACTGGATAGACCAATGCCAGAATGCTAATAGTCTAATTAATTGTGCAACTTATCACACTAGACAAACTTATTACCAGTGGAGGGAAAAGCAACCCAACGCTTTTTCTGTTTATTGGCGTGGTGATGAATTACGGTGTGGCTGGAAGCTATACAAGTGTCGTACAAATTACCCATGGTTGTGTAAAGAGTTCAAATCCAATCCCCATTACAAGGCACTAGCCGCTCAATCCGCACAGCAAACGTTGAAATCTATAGGCGAATCAATCAAAAGTTACAACAGCTTGGTTGACGCCTATTACCAAGGGGAAGTTAACCGTCCATCATTGCCTAAGTATCGGAAAAAAGGTGGCTTGGCGGCGGTAACTTTCCCTAGACAAGCTCTAACCTATAAAGACGGATGTTTTCGTCCATCCATTAGCCAAGAATCCAAGCCTGAATTAATCACTCAGATTGAGTTGCCATTGCCAGAATTTATTGATTCAGATTGGGTTAAAGAAGTAACGGTTCGTCCCTGTAGGCGTGAGTTCTGGATTGATTGGGTTATAAACGACGGGAAAGAGCCTGTCAAGGTCAATCCCAATCTGGATTACTCTCAAGCCTGGGGGTTTGACCACGGTGGCACCAATTGGTTAACCGGAGTATCAACCCAGGGAAAAAGCCTGATCATTGATGGGCGCAAACTTAAGTCGATGAATCAGGGGTATTGCCGTTTGGTTGCCAAGTACAAACAGGGTAAGCCCGAATTCTATTGGGATGGCAAACTAGATCGGGTGCAACGCAAGCGAAATAGCCAGATGAGGGACGCCATTAATAAGGCAGCACGATTTATCGTTAATCGGTGCTTGGCTGACGGGATCGGTAATCTGGTTATCGGCTGGAACGAGGGTCAAAAAAACAGTCCCCAGATGGGTAAACGTGGGAACCAAAACTTCATACCCATCCCCACAGGCATACTGATTGAACGTCTCAAGCAGCTTGCAGGAGAATACGGAATTGTACTAACCCTGACCGAGGAAGCTTATACAAGCCAAGCATCATTCTTGGATGGTGATTCATTACCGAAACACGGTGAGAAACCCGAAGGATGGACACCATCAGGTACAAGAGTGAAACGGGGGTTGTATAAAACATCTGACGGTCAGTTAATTAATGCCGATTGCAACGGGGCATCAAATATCTTAAGTAGGGGCTCTCGCATTTGCGCTCTATAGTTATGCAACAAACCGCTCACCTTACTCCGCAAATGCTTCGCCCGTACCCACACAGCTAGGAATAGACCTAACCAAGGTGGGTAGAGGCAGTTTGGCACTGCCGAAACGGTATGACCTGTTTACTAACCTGAAACGATCATATCGTGAGAAATGTTACGCCTCGCGTCTTAAGACCGAGGCGTAACATCAGCTCTCCAATCCACTCTCTTTTAAGGAGTGGAGATGTCAAATCGTGCAAATTGCCCACCCACAGGATCAGGTTTGGGAAAACCTAAACCTGATCCTGTGGGTAGGCGTGCAGTAGTTAACCCGACCAGTAACATGAATGGTTGGTTGACGCTCTCCCTCCTAGAAGAAGGGAGATTCTATGGAAATTTCGTTCCATATATCCCGGTAAACGGGTTCCCAGGCACACGATATTCGCCATCTAGGGCATCGTGTTATCTCCTAACACCCTGTCGATTCAGGGCTGGG
>NZ_JAVJZI010000074.1:0-21000 GCF_040223135.1 Coleofasciculus sp. G3-WIS-01 | reverse complement strand
AATTTCACCTTAGTTGGCGGAACAATTAGCAGTTTAGGACAATTAGCCGCCCCCGCCGGACATTTAAAAATAGCCGCCGTAAATGGGGATGCAACAGTGCGGGATGGGTTGGCGCAGTCGGCTATTTTATTGGCGAATAATAACTTAATTTTAGAAGAGAGTCAGTTAGTCACCGCTGGGGATTTAATCTTATTGGCGGGGGATACGGTACGGGTGCGGGATAGTGTAGAAAATCCGTTTATTGCCCATGCAGGTGGGAATCTTTATATTCAAGGAAATCAAGGTATTGATATTTTGGCATTGAATCATCCAGGAACCCCGTTTCAGAGTGGTGGTGATTTAAGTTTAATTAGTGATGGGGTGATTTCTGGGGATGCTCATTTTGCCAGTGGGGGTCAGTTTGCGATTCTGAATTTAGCGGGAGAAGCGGGTGATTTTATCAGTTTATATGACCCGATTATAAGTTCCGAAGGGGATGTGGTTTTGGGGGATTATACAGGGGTTTCGCTGAAGGTTGAGGCGAGGGGAAGTATTACCACAGGAAATATTCGGATTACGGGTGAAGATACGACATTAACACAGGGAGATGATCCGGATATTGAGATATTGAGAGAGAGTCCAGCTTTAATTTTACGAGCGGGAGTAGACGAGTTAAAACATCCGCCAACGACATTGATTCCTGTTTATAGTGATGACTTTCAAGGAGACATTCCTGATGTATGGTCAAATACTTCAACAGATATCACACCGAAAGGAAACCGTAGATTTCTGGGGCAGTTTGTCAACGATCCGATAAACCTGAAGCTGGATGATCTACAGCCCCATGAAGTAGCGACTATTTCTCTGGATCTATTCATTATCCGCTCATGGGATGGAAATAAGCTAAAGGACGGGCCAGATATTTGGAATTTGAATATTGAGGGGGGTCAAACCCTGATCAATACAACATTTAAAAACTATGACATTATCTTTGACAATGAACCTAAAGACATACAAACCCAGTCATATCCTGCGGAATATAATCCTTCAGCTCTTGTTAATAATCCGGTATATCAAGGAGCTAGTGAGGTCACAACCCTCGGCTACGAATTCTTCTTTAAATCAATCAACCAAAGTAGATCCGTTGATTCAGTCTACAACTTAAGCCAGACTTTTGAACATTCAGATAATTCAATTCAGATTAATTTTTCGCCAGAACTTACCAATGCTTCGATTAATGATGAAAGTTGGGGAATAGATAATGTCCGTGTTTCTGTGTGGTCAAGTGTAACATCTTCGGGAGAACCATCACCGAATAATAGTCCCAATGATTCAAACTTAACCTTATCTCAAAATCCATCCCCAGGACGCATCACCACAGGCAACCTGGAAACTCCCAGAGGACCCATTATCTTAGACGCAAGCAATGATATCACGCTCAACGGCTCAATTAAAACAAACGGTGGGGATATTACACTGGAAAGTGGTGGCATGATTGACACGACGGCGGATATCCTGGACTCTTTCTCTGTTAATCGGGGCGGAGCAATTTCTCTGACTGCAAATAATGATATTAAAGCAGGTGACATTCGCTCCTCTAGTGATGGATTAAGTGGCAATATTGATTTGACAAGCCATGCTGGAACAGTTGCCGTTGATGGTACTTTTGTTATCCGTAGCGATGCTTTTGATTCAAGCCCAGAAAGTGGTGATATTAACATCACCGCTCGGTCACTTTCCTTAACCAATGGTGGGCGAATACTAACAGGTTCATCCGCAGAGGGTGTAGGGGGAAATCTGACAGTGAAAGCCTCGGAGTCGGTAGAACTGATTGGTACTTCACCCGATGGTCAGATTCTGAGTCTATTGTCCACATCCACAGGAGGAAATCAACGGGCTGGAGATTTGAAAATTGAAACAAAACGATTAATTGTCCGCGATGGAGCCGTCATCGGTGCTTCTACTTCTAATTCGGGTCGAGGTGGAAATTTAACCGTCAATGCTTCCGAGTTGGTAGAACTAATTGGTACTTCCCCAGATGGATTTCCCAGTGGTTTATCTACCGATACGATTAGCACAGGAAATGCCGGAAACTTAATAATTAATACTAGACGCTTGGTTGCTCGCGATGGTGCTGGGGTATCGGCTTCAACCTTTAGTGAAGGTCAAGGGGGGAATTTGATAGTAAACACCTCTGAATCAATCGAACTTAGTGGTACATCACGAGATGGATTTGCCAGTGGATTGTATGCTCAAGCATTTGGGGATGGGGATGCTGGTAACTTGACAGTTAATCACACCCAGAATTTAAATATCCGAGATGGGGCAAAAGTTAGCGTTGCTGCTGGTACAGCCGCAGATGCTAGGATTCCTAATTTTCCCTCATTTGACGTTGGTGATGATATCGTTCTCCCCCCCTTTTCACCTGATGCGACGGGCAAAGCGGGTAACACAGAAATTACGGCTGATTTTATCCGTCTGAATAACCAAGCCGCTATTATTGCTGAAACTGATTCCAGTGAAGGTGGTAATATTACCCTCAACGTCAACGATATACTACTCCTGCGCCATAACAGTTCAATTTCCACCACCGCCGGAACTGCTCAAGCTGGCGGAAATGGAGGTAATATCCGGATTAATTCTCCCTTTATTGTCGGGCTTCCCTGGGAAAATAGCGATATTACCGCCAACGCTTTCTTTGGTAATGGGGGGAGAGTTGATATCACCGCCAACAAAATTTATGGACTCGAATTTCGCTCTCGCCTTACGCCCCTTTCTGACATTACCGCCAGTTCAGAATTTGGCGAACAAGGAGTAGTGGAAATCAGCACCTTAGAAATTGACCCCGACACCGGATTACTGCAATTACCCGCCCCAGCTTCTCCCCCAGAATTTGTCAATTTCTGTCAAGGGCGTTCTGACCAAACTCCCAGCCATTTTATCATCAGTGGACGCGGCGGAGTTCCTCCCACAATTTCCCAAGTAACGGGAACAGATAACGTGTGGGAAGATTTACGTCTATTGGTTCCCAGTAGTGATAATCGCCCAGCAAAAATTGAACCCGTAACCCAGAGGAGTTCAACGCCAATAATTGAGGCTCAAGGCTGGATAAAGTTACCCGATGGAACAATCGTTCTCACCGCCCAAGCGCCTAATGTTACCCCTAATACGGGTTGGCAAAATCCGATAAATTGTCAGAGTGCTGTTAAGTGATGAGTAACCCGTAGGGGCGCACCGACGTGCATTGGTGTCAACTTAAGCGCCAAAAGCAGGGGGAGCAGGGGGAGCAGGGGGAGCAGGGGAAGCCCTACAGAGGTGTTCCGAGGGAACTATGACTTGTATAGGGAGCAGGGACACCCTCGCTGAAAATTAGGATTGGCAAGGGTTGTGGCTTAAGTTGACACGCATGACCGACGTGCGCCCAATTTAACCGTAAAATCTATGCCACAATTGTAACTGTGTCAGTCCGCCATCATGGGTTATATCATGTCCGTTTAAAGGACTTTCGACACCATAAAGACGTTCCATGCAACGTCTGGAACAAACACACGCCATTTAGGGTAAGGGCACGATAATATCGTGCCCCTACAGGTAACTCGAAGGGTCAATTTTGTTACAGCAAAGCGTTAATTGAATCCCGATCGCTTCTGTTTAAATTCCGCAAACCCCACCCTAGGTTTTGTCGATCCAATAATTTCCTTTAAATCCCTTTTTTTTAAGACAAAGGGGTTTTTATTTTGAGTAAAATGTTATAACATTGTTACAAGCAACTAAGATATTGAACATTAAAGGAGAAAAACCCCATGACACATCGACCCGCTGAAACCACTAGCCAGCAAGCCGATTCGGAATTAGGAATTACCCAACTCCTCTGGTTGATCAAGCACTACAGTGATATTGACTTCGATGCATCCCTAATGCACCTGACGGATGCAGAAGCCCAGGCGATCGCGAAGCTATTGATCCAGCAGTTGACCGCAAGCCTGAACGGTAAACTCATTGCTGGTACTTTAAATACTCTGCGTCATAGTGAAGAAATGGAGGAATTAACCGAACAATCAGGGCGGGTTTTGCCACCAAGTTGGGTACAACAATTCGTGTTTGTCCCTAAACCCGCCCCTACACAATCAACACTCAACGATTCTTCCTGTGAAGATGATGATAACCAATACCGTTATCCCACCCATTCTGATCATGAACTAGAGCCTCTATCAGTGCATAGTCCAACCGGACGCTATAATCCCCAAGGGCGACACAATCCCCGCCCAATTACCCAGCGTGAACAATACATCATTGACCTTTATTGTTACTGTGAATTCGGGATGACGCCAAGGCAGTTTTATGCCAAATGGGATGTCACTTATGAGCAACTTTCTCACATCTGTTCCCGTTCTCTGGGAATGGTTCAATGTTGGTTCAACCGAGGTCAAGGGTATCGCCCCCCTCAACCCGTTGACTTGCGCCATTTGGCAATTCTGGATTTTTTGTTAGAGCATTTTGAAGAATTACCCCAATCCCTAATTGATCTACTCTGTTCCTCTTGACAATGAATCGGGGAGTCTAGAAACCTGAGTCTGGGCGGGTTTAGTCACATCTGGGTACAACCAAAAAGATAGTTGTGAAACCCGCCCCTACACACTTAACCCTAACATTGTGCTACATACCCTTGTGAGTTGGGAGAATGAGGGGGGAGAAAAACTGTGCATTTTAGGTCTTGACAGAGAACCTGGGACTGATTTATATATATTTTATACAAATTTATATATTGTGAATCGCCCGGATAATCCTTGTGACCAATCCCGGCTAATTCCCAACGCAACGATAGAGATGTCAAGCCACCAATTCCCACCCAACCTGGGTCAACGCCGCACTCTGCGTAAATCTGGCGGTGAATACCTGACCCCCTTTCAGCGCAAACAACTAGAAAAAAGTCTGCAAGAGGACTTACCGCCAAAATATCGCCAGCGCATCCAAATCATGCTGTTAGCCGACGAGGGTAAAACCCAAGCCCAAATTAGTCAGGCGTTGAACTGTTCCCCCATCACCGCCCGACATTGGATGCTGATAGCCCGTAGCGGTGAAGCGCATCATTGGCAATCCCATCCGATTGGACGTCCTAAAGCGGTGAATGAAGAGTATCTACAACGCTTACAAGAATTAGTCACTCAGAGTCCCCGCGACATTGGCTATTCCTTTCGCAACTGGACCGCCCAGAAGTTAAGCCAACACCTGGCTACAGAATTTGGCATAGAAGTTAGCGATCGCCATATTAATCGATTATTGAAACATAAGGGACTCTCGACTCGCCCCAAACCCCCTCAACCCGACACTCCCCCTGATGCAGAGGAGGATTCAGACAAGGGAATTGTGATTAGCAACCTCACCCCCAGCCATACCCCAAAAACCCAGGACGTATGGCAATTCAATCCGATTAAAATGAGTTGAGGTGCAAACCCATTATGGTACAAACTCCACCCCGAATTTCCCGTCAACACCTTAGTGATTGTCTCGGACATGATTTTAGCGAGTCGCAATTCACTAATTGTCTGAAACAGATTAAAATTCTCGAACCCAAACTCGGTCAATTTTGGCAATCGGATCAATCTGAAGCCGGAATTTACCTGATTATTACAGGTAAAGTTAGACTCATTGACGCCAACGGTGAACTGATTACCACGCTGAAACCTGGAGACACCTTTGGCGAAGTTACCTTTTTTCCCGATGAACCCTTTCAACCTTACTCCGCTAGGGCATCCCGTCATCTGCAATTATCCTACATTCCCCCAACCCTCCTCTTTTCCCTCGTCCAAAACCATCCTCATATTCGGGATCATCTTTATCATCGGGCAAAGGTGAGGAATTCCCAATTTAGTTCAGGGGATAATTTAGCCGTAACTCCAGTTATTGCAGAGGAGACGGACACCCCCGAAGAATTAACAAATGCCCAACAAACCATCAGCAAAGCCTACTTTCCCAACCCCACCCAGACAGTCGGTCATCTCTGGCAACGGATCACGCGCCGCTATCCCTTTTATGCCCAACAAAGTGCCTCAGATTGTGGGGCGGCTTGTTTGGTAATGGTAGGTCGGTATTGGGGTAAAAAATTAAGTGTGAATCGCCTTAGAGATATCGCCAATGTTAACCGCAATGGTGCATCTCTACGGGGACTATCCGCCGCCGCTGAAAGTATTGGCTTTTCCACACGACCTGTAAAAGCCAGTTTAGACCAACTCGCCCAACAACCGCTGCCGGCAATTGTCCACTGGGACGGAAATCATTATATCGTTGTCTATGAAATTACGGCAAATCAGGTTATTGTTGCCGACCCAGCCATTGGTCAACGTGGTCTTACTCCTGAGGAATTTAACGCCAGTTGGACAAGTTATTCCCTCCTCTTACAACCCACCGCCTTATTACAAGAAACCGAGGAGGCGACGACTCCCTTCTGGCAATTCTTTGAGTTAGTTAAGCCCCACGGATTTGTCCTCCTGGAAGTCTTTATTGCTTCCCTACTGATTCAAATATTTGGATTAATTACACCCCTATTCACCCAACTCCTCTTAGACCGAGTAGTTGTCCAAGGAAGCAACCTCACCTTAACCGCTGTCGGTTTAGGGATGCTAATTTTTGGTCTGTTCCGCGTCGCCATGACTGGATTGCGGCAATACTTATTAGACCATACCGCGAATAAAGTTAACTTAGCCCTAATTGTCGGCTTTATTCGCCATACCTTCCGTCTCCCCCTTTCCTTCTTTGAATCTCGTTATGTGGGGGATATTATGTCACGGGTGCAAGAAAACCAGAAAATCCAGCGTTTTCTCACCGGGGAAGCCCTATCCATTTTACTCGACTTACTCACAGTCTTTGTTTACGTGGGGTTAATGTTCTGGTATAGCTGGAAAATGGCGCTATTGGCATTAGTCATCGTCCCGCCATTTGTTCTACTCGCCCTAATTGCCACTCCGTTCCTGCGCCGCATTTCCAGAGAAATATTTAATACCTTTGCGGTGGAAAATAGTTATCTAATTGAATCCCTCACCGGGGTTCGCACAGTCAAATCCATGGCGGTGGAACAAACCGTGCGTTGGCGCTGGGAGGAACATCTGCTGCAATCGGTGAAAAAGATGTTTTCGGGGCAGATTATTAGTAACCGCCTGCAAATTTTTAGCTCAACTCTAGAAACCGTGGTGACAACAGGACTACTCTGGTTTGGCGCGTCGTTAGTGATTCAAAATGAACTGACGATTGGACAATTAGTGGCATTTAATATGTTAATCGGCAACGTAATTACACCCTTTGAACGATTAACCGTACTTTGGAATCAGTTACAGGAAGTAATTATTGCCGTTGAACGGATCAATGATGTCATTGATACCGAACCAGAAGAAAATTTACAAGCATCGGTGCGGCAAAGTTTACCTGAGTTAAAGGGAGAGATTCAGTTTAATCAGGTGACGTTCCGGTATCACCCCGAAAGCGATATTAATGTCCTAGAAAACTTGAGTTTTACAGTAAATCCCGGTCAAACTGTTGCCCTGGTTGGACGCAGTGGTTCCGGGAAAACCACGATATCCAAGTTAATTTTAGGACTGTATCCGGCGACGGATGGGAAGGTATTAATTGATGGGCAAGATATCACCAGTTTATCCCTACAATCCCTGCGCCAACAAATCGGCGTTGTAGACCAAGATACCTTCCTCTTTGGTAGCACCATTCGGGAGAATATTAGCATTGGTCATCCCTCAGCCACCCTAGACGAAATCATCACCGCCGCCCAACAAGCCGGGGCGGATGAGTTTATCAAAAAGCTACCCATGGGTTATGAAACCCAGATAGGGGAAGGGGGCGGAATGTTATCAGGAGGACAGAGACAACGACTCGCGATCGCGCGGGCGTTATTAGGCAATCCCCACTTACTTATTTTAGATGAAGCCACGTCTCATTTAGACGCTGAATCTGAACGAATTATTCAGACCAATTTCAACACAATTCTCCAAGGACGAACAACGTTAATTATTGCCCACCGCCTGTCCACAGTTCGCAAAGCGGATTTAATTCTCGTGTTGGATAAAGGCGTTTTAGTCGAAAGTGGCACCCATCAGCAATTAATGGCAAAACGCGGTCATTATTATTACCTAAACCAGCAACAAATGGATCGAACAGAATGATGGTTTATTGTTGATTGTTCATTTGTGGTTGGGGATTGGGCGAAGCATTCGCGTTTAAATTTGAATAAAAAACCGATAGATTTGGGCGCGAATGCTTCGCCCCTACGAATACATCTCCCTCATCTCCCTCATCTCTCTCATTCCTCATCTATCATGAATTCCAATCATACTCCCACCCCTCTCTTGACCTCTGCGCCCACCTCTGCGAACCTCTGCGTTTCAAAAAATCCCCCCTCTGACTGGTCTTATGCTACAAAAGAACTGCTAGATACCTTACCCCAAGTTTGGACGCGGGGGCTGTTATATTTCTTAATTTTATTCGCCGCGATCGCACTTCCTTGGGCAATATTAACTGAAGTCGAAGAAACCGGAAGTGCTAGAGGGCGATTAGAACCCAAAGAACCCACCGTCAAACTAGAATCCTCTGTCGGTGGTACAATTATCAACCTCCCCGTTACTGAAGGAAACCGCGTCAAAACTGGACAAACACTACTCACCCTCGAATCCGACATCGTGCGTTCCGAAATTGAGCAACTTCGCAGTCAATTAGACGGTCAAAAAAATCGCCTAAATCAGTTAGCAGTTCTCAAAAATCAGTTAAATCTTGCCCTCCATACCCAGCAGCGGCAGAACCAATCCCAAGAACTAGAAAAACAGTCTCAAATTGAACAAGCCAGACAAAACTTTACTGCCCTTGAGAGTACCTACACCCTGGAAAAAGCCGAAAAACTGGCTCAAGTAAACCAAGCAAAACAAGCCATTGCCTCTAGTCAAGCTGCCTACAATCAAGCCCAAGTTAATTTAATTGAGGCAAAAGATAAAGTTCAACGGTATCGTAAAGCCTTTGAAGCCGGAGCCATTTCCACTGACCGCTTTACTGAATCACAAAACCTAGTCAAAGTCAACACAGAACGCTTAGTTCAAGCTGAATCCGACATCTCCCAAGCCCAGTTACGGATCAAAGAACAACAAGGCAGTTATGACCGAATTCTCCATCAAACCCAAGCCGAAATTGAACAGGCGAAACTGCGCTTACAGGAGCAACAAAAAAGCTATGATACCCTGGTTCATTCCGGCAAACTTGCGGTTCTGAGAATTCAGGAACAACTCAAGAACCTAGAAACTCAGATTACCACACTCCAAACCGAAATCAAGCAAAGCGAAAGCCAAATTGCCGCCAAAGAATTTGAACTCAAGCAGCGAGTCTTCAAAGCACCAGAAAGCGGCACCGTCTTTGGTTTACCCGATAAAGGAGTCGGGGCGGTGGTACAACCCGGAGAATTAATTGCCGAGATTGCGCCCCAAGGTTCCACCCTAATTCTCAAAGCCCAAATGCCCACGGCTGAAAGTGGCGCATTACAGGAAGGAATGGAAGTTAAGCTCAAATTTGATGCCTATCCATTCCAGGATTATGGTGTCGCCGAAGGCAAACTAATTCGCAAATCGCCCACCTCTAAAGTCACCGAAACCGCCCAGGGTCAAGTGACAAATTTTGAGTTAGAAATTGAGCTAAATCAGACCTGTATTCCCACCAAAAATGAATGTTTAGAGTTGAAACCAGGGGATACAGCCACGGCTGAAGTTATCGTGCGGCGGCGAAAGATAATTGACTTTATTCTTGACCCATTTAAGAAGTTACAAAAAGGAGGATTAGAACTGTAACGTTCGCTCGTTCGTTCGTAGTAGGCACTTTAGTGCCATAAAACCTAACCCCCCTCTTCCCTTTTTAGATCCCCCTTCCGTCCCCCTTAAAAAGGGGGAGACCAGAGGATACTTCGCTTTTTGTTATGCGGGGAAGCCAGCGGATGCTTCGCTTTTATCGTACAGGAGAAACACAATGATACTTTGCTTTTTGTCAGGATGCGGAATAGTAAGCCCCCCTTTTGAAGGGGGGTTTGGGGGGATCTCCGGATGTTCAATACAGGCTTCCAAGTCGTATTAACTCCCCAGCCCATTTCCATCTAAAAAACTCTAATTATTTAGGAAAAAAATTATGTCACAAACCATCACAATTACCAACCAAGACATCCTGCATCACCTCAAACTCGCCTGTCAGATTCCCACAATTATCGAAGGAATCATCACCCGCAAAGTCATTAACTCAGCGGCGACTGAAGCCAGTATCCAGGTTGAAATCGCCGAATTACAACAAGCAGCAGATCAAATGCGGTTCATGAATAAACTGCTCAATGCGGATGACACCTGGGCGTGGCTGCAAAAATTTGCCCTTTCTCTAGATGATTTTGAAGAGATGGTTTACATCAATGTCCTTTCCGGAAAATTAGCCCAGCATTTGTTTGGCGATAAAGTGGAACCCTGGTTTTATGAACATCAGTTAGACTATGCAGCGGCGGTAATGTATGAAGTGGTTTTAGATGATGAAGATTTAGCCATAGAGTTGTTTTATGAACTTCAGGAAGCAGAAACCAGTTTTACGGAGATTGCTCAGGAGTATATTCAGGAGCAAGAATTACGGCGCAAGGGAGGATATTTAGGATTAGTTAAACGCCAGCAGATGAAACCAGAGATTTCGGCGAAAGTGTTTGCGGCGACGCCAGGGGAGGTGTTGAAGCCAATTGTCACGTCTAAGGGGGTGCATTTGATTAAAGTTGAGGAGATTATTCAGCCGGAGTTGGATGACAAGCTGCGTTATCAGATTCTTTTAGAGTTGTTTGAAGGGTGGTTAAAGCGACAGATTGAGGAGGTGGAGGTGGTAACGGCTATGGGCGAATCTTAGGCGTTTTTATTTGGGGTGTAATCGGTGTAATGTAGGGGCACGACAGTGTCGTGCCCTGATTTCGTAGGAAGAATGTCAGAAGTTAAAAATTACATCTTGCATCAGTCTCACCAACCGCCTTGGGTTTTAACCCAAGGAACCAATAGCGAAAGTCGTCTAAAGACGACTGCATCTCTAGTTTTAGTCCATTTTAATGGACTTTAGCTTTTAGCCAAGCACTTGAGTGCTTGGCGGGTGTTGGGGCTTACTGACAAAGGTGTAAGCTATCAGTTAAAACTATAACAACGCTACCTTTCTGGATTTTCTAGCCGTCATTGATGCTTTAGGGATTCAGTTGCAATCAGGTAGGTTTTGTGCATCATTAGATGAGTTTTACCAAGAGCGTTTGGCTGTCGCTCGACAGTCTGATAATTTCGGCGATCAAATTCCTACCTCTTCATAATAATTGCATCTGATTTGATAAACCTCTTTTCCTTTACCATTGTAGAGACGTAGCATGCTACGTCTCTACAAATTGGGGCGTTTTGATAGATAATGATAACTTTATTCTTGTCCGTTTTGTAACAATAAGGTATCCTTACATTAGATTTTTAAAGCTTTGTATAATATTACCGACACAATGGTATGCTTTGAACTCAGTTAATGAGTTGTGTTTACATACTATAGAAATGATACCCCCTTTTGATGAAAACGGTAACCTGCCACCAGGAATACACTGGGCTGAGTGGTCAGAATTTGAAGAGCGATATGGCATTACCCCTAAACGAGTCCGTATGATTCAAGGACTGCTTCTGGCAATGGAACAATTAAAAGCCGCTGGCTGTTGTGCTATCTATATTAATGGGAGCTTTGTTACCAGCGAACCCAACCCGAATGACTTTGATGCCTGTTGGGATAGAGAAGAGGTTGATATCGATTATTTGAGAACCCATGCGCCAACCTTACTCAATTTTTACGACCGTGACATGCAAAAGGCTAAGTATAGGGGTGATATTTTACCATCCGATCAGCTAATTAGTGATGAGGGTACAATGTCAATAGAGTTTTTTCAGCGTGATCGAGGTGAAAATCCCAAAGGAATCGTTGCTATTGATTTACGAAGGTGGGAACCATGATTAAGAACGAACACGAGTATCAGGTAACAAAAAAATGGGCAGAGAAATTTGCGCGATCAATCCTAACTGTGCGTCAAAATGAAGAAAAGAGACAGAATGACCCCGATGGATGGCAACTCCTCCAAGATTCATACCACAGTCAGCTAAAGACTCTTCAGGATGAACTTGCCGAATATGAAACCCTAATTTCCCATGATCCGAATCAGCCAGTCATTCTTAATCTTGATGACATCAACAAACTATCAACGCTTTTAATTAAAGCCAGGATTGCTTTTAAACTGACACAAAAGGAACTGGCAGATTTGTGCGATCGCACGGAAAACCAAATCAAAGCTTATGAAGAGGAAAACTATAATAATGCTACCTTTCTGGATTTTCTAGCGGTCATTGATGCTTTAGGGATTCAGTTGCAATCAGGTAGGTTTTGTGCATCATTAGATGAGTTTTACAAAGAGCGTTTGGCTGTCGCTCGACAGTCTGATAATTTCGGCGGTCAAATTCCTACCTCTTCATAATAATTGCATCTGATTTGATAACCCTTTTTTCCTTTACTATTGTAGAGATGTAGCATGCTACGTCTCTACAAATTGGGGCGTGTTGATTACCAGCAACCTTGACGCTTACCGTGAAGGTAATGCAAATGCTAGTGCAGATTATTAACCTATAAAAAATCTATTTACTATTTAATTAGTATCTAATAAATTTATCTCATTTTCGGATATTTTCAACCTTAAAAAAGATGCAAATCGAGATGCGATATCCCTATCATTCCGAGATATATAGAGCCAGAGTTTTCCTTGATTATGCTTCGGGATATGACTAAGTAATTTTAAACTCTGTACTCTGACAACTAGTGTTGTCCTTAACCAGTTTTTATTTAGTGTAACTGAGTCAATGTATTTAATGGGAATTATCACCTCTTTTATTCCCGATGTAAGAACGCCAAAGAAGTTATCTTTAATCTCAAACTCTAAGGTTAAGGTATTCTCATCAACTCGCAGGATTCCTTGAGCTTTGGCAAAGCCTTCATAAACATTGACAAATGAGAAGGGAATGCTAATAGACGGTAGTGTCATTTTATGTACCATTTAAAATGGATTCATAATTATTATAAACCTTATTCCTTGCTCGAACTATGCCTATAAATAAAATGCCTGCCTCGAAAACAAGTCAAAGGCAGACGCAGGCTGAACAAATCTAGATTTGATTAACTCCCATGTTTAGGAGGAAGTAATTAAAAAATTTAGGCAAGAGTTGGCTGACTTACCACCAACCTTTTTTAGCACCGTAGATCGTAAGAGCAGCGCCAGCTACAAAGCTACAAACAGGAGAGGAACCGCCGTGCGTCATAGTCAGCTCATCATTCGTTAGCTCATTGAGATAGCTTTCGGAATCCCCAAATAATTCGGAACCAGCCGGATGCAAATTGGAAATTTTAATCGTAGCCATTGTTGATTTCTCCTAGTCTTACTGTTTTGTCAGGCGATATTTTTAAGTTCTCTGCCCTTATTTATTATTAAAACAGTTTCAACAAAATAAATCAATATTTCCGTCTAGGTTGTTGGACATAAAAATAAAAATTAATTTACTAATATATGACTATAATTCTTTAAGTATACAAAAAATACAAGAAAACTATAATTGCTGGCAATTAAACAGACATAATTTATCATGTTTAATCTAAAAATAAAATACTCTCATGTGGGAGTAGCTCATTTTATTTGCAGATATAAAAAAGACCAGCCTCTGAACGAATTAGAGACTGGCATTCACTTTTAATAGTTATCGTGGAACTCTGAGTTCAAAAGCTAGACTATCTCATTTAGGCATGAGGATTAGACTGCCTTCCCGCTTGTAACCAACCCTGAAACAGAGACTCCAACACCTGTTCCCTGACTTCAGCCAACTCAGCCGGAAACCATTTCTCAACTCGAAGAATGTGATACCCTAGCTTCGTTTGAACTGGATCAATCACCTCACCCTCTACAGCCTCAGATACAGCCTGGGCAATCTCCGGTAGCAATTCCGCCAAAAATCGCACCCCGACAAAACCACCATTTTCCTTAGACTGCTTCCCCTTCGAGTGTTCCAACGCTAAGACACAAAACGACACCTTCCCCTGGCGAAGCGCCTGGGTAATTTTCACCGCCTCTGTCAAATCCCGTACCAGAATCTGAGACAGCGCCACCCGTTTATAATTGTCGCGATCGCTCATATAATGACTATCAATCGCCTCACCAAACAGATGTTCCTTCAATTTCTGCCTCAGCAGCGATATCCGCACTCCCTGGGACCAATCTTCCACAGAAATGCGCTGTTGTGCTAACCAGGCTAAGGTTTCCGATGTTCCCAGCAGTTTGTTCTCCTGGCGAAATGCATCCCCCGCCGCTTGTAACTCTTCCTCAGATACCGTAATCCCTAATTGCTGACAAACCGCCACAATTAACGCATTCTGTTCCGCCGCCCCTGCAACTTCGGCGATTTGATAAGAATGGCGTAAATAGGCAAGGATGTCTTTATCCGTTGCTGGGGTAATTTCGGTTAATGTGAATTGTTCTAGTGTTTCTGGCATGATTTTCCTCGGTAATGACAATGTTTAATTGCGTTTTTGACCAAGGGCGGGTTTTGTGGAAAGGTTATCGGTAGATCCCCCAATTAAACGGCTAAACCCGCCCCTACAATTGACTCTGTACAGACGTTCCGACGGAACATCTCTACTGGGTAAACTTAATCTCGATAAATTAAGCGTTCTGGTGAGATATCGGAGATAGAAAGCCGATGGCGGTGTAAATCCCCATAAAGATTGAGATAATCAATTTCTTCAGGGGTTAACTTGCCGTTTTGCACACCGGATATCGCCGCATCAATTTCCTCCCGACACCGCAATCCGGTCAAACAAACATCAACACAGTTCTGACTCAACGAATAGCGATATAAATCGGGTACAGACGGTTGCCAACATCCTTCCGGTAAACCCGCAGGCGCATCCCAAAGCGCACCAGAATGAGACCCGGTAGACTTAAAGGTAACAACGCCTGGACGGTTACGATCTCGGATATCTAAGCGATTAAAGACCTGATTTTGGGCAGAACGGTGTGCCAGATTATGTCTCACCATGACAACATCTAATAAGGGACTCGTTGACCACTGCTGCGCCAGGTTCATATCGTGGAAGGATGCGCCAATATACCGCACCGCCCCCATTTTCTTCAGCCGTTCCGATGTGCCGAAAAATCGTTCAATTGTGCGCTGATAAACGGAATTTTTACCCCGTAAATCGGGGGAAAGCTGCAAGCAATCTTTAAACGATTGCCCATCATTTGCACCAATCCATCCCCAGAACAATACATCGATATAGTCAATTTTAAGTTCCACAAACTGATCCAATAAAGCCGCCAGTGCGACTTCGGGATTCTTGATATAGGTCACTGTTGCCAGTACGACGTTCTCCCGCACGGATGATTTTCGCCCACATAATTGACGCAGGGCATCCGCCATGGAACTATAAATATGGTGGTGTAAGTCGCTGGAATAGAAAAAGTAGTTAATTCCTTGGTCAAAGGCGTATAGTGTATCCTGACTCGAAATTCCACCCCCTCCACCTAATCCTAAACAACTAACGGTTAAATCAGTCCGTCCTAAGGGGCGGTAAAATGAAAAGTCAGAGTCGGGGAAATCAGGAATTTTAACGGCGGGTTTGACAACTGAGGGGGCAATGTCTGTGATTTGCATGATGTTAAGGGGAATGGCGCTAGTTTGTAGTAAGCGCTATCTTCGCTTATGGCACGCTTCGTGCCTACTACGAACCCAGTAAAGGTGTATAATTATCCTCAGAATTGGCATTGAGATAGGCACGATTTATGTCAATCCCAAACAGGGAAAACTGTTGGAGAATTGCCTGCATTCGCCCCTCTGGGGAGTTATCCCCGTTTTGCCAAGCTTCTAGCAACCCATTGGCAACCAGTTGACAGCGGTTCATGCCAAAACTTTCTTGTGTGCCAAATTTGGTATCGGGTTCTTCAGCTAATCCTAATCCGGGGGCGAGGACTTTGGTAAATAGGGGAACTTGTGGTTTAAAATGGGCTTTATTTTCCTCATAGATAACCTGAAGCACTTGGCGGACAGTGGTATAATTGGGTTTATCAAAGTAAAAAACTCCTGAATCGTAACGTCCGTAGTCGGCGGGGTTATACAGGACTTTAAAGCTAAAGGGTAGGTTAATTGCGTTAAATTTTTGGGTTAGGCTATCCATGACCAAAACCGCCCCGTCTGGGGTGAGGTTAAAGTAAATTCGCACGGTTTCTGAGGGATGTTCTAAGGTGGGTTCAAGTTGGGTTCCGGCGTTACTCACTGCCATGTAAAATCCGTTTTGGATCAGGTTTTTGGGCATCCGAATCGCTACGGTGTCCCCAATAGCTGCTGGTTGGTTGGGGTGGAGATGGCGTTGGGGTTCAATATGCAGTTTTAAACTGCCTTTGCTGACAACAAGGGTGTTATCGGTTTCCTGTTTGAGGACGAACCAACCGGGGTCAAAGTAACCGGTTCCTTGATTGTGATTGTGTAATTGTTGATAGAAGTTTAAGTCTAATCCTAAAAGGGTATTGTTTTCTAGGTCGATGGGTATGGCTGGGTTATCGGTATTCAGGGCGAGGCTATTTTCTAGGGATTGATTGTAGTAGGTTCCGTAGAGAAATCCGCGCAGTTGCAGACTCCAGTAGCGTTGTTGGATGTCTGGGGGCATGTTCTGGAGACGGTTAATTATTTCTTGGGGGAGTTCAAAGGGTTTGTAGTTGGGATGATGGATGGAAAAGTTGGCTTGGAGTTTTATGGTGTTGGCGATGTTTTGTAAGGTGTCGAGGAGGGAATTGGTGGGTTGTGGGGTGGGGATGTTTAGGAGTTGCATGATTTTTTTTAACGCAGAGGAACGCAGAGGTTAACGCAGAGGGGCGCAGAGGGTTTCGGGGGAGTTGTGGGAGGGGTTTGGGGGGATTAGATCGGGAGTCATGGTGCCAAATAGGGTGGGGATGGATTGTTGGGGACGACAGAGTAAGGTTTTGGCTACTTGCAGCATGGCGATTCCTGAGTTTCCAAAGGATTTTTGGTATTGAATTATGGCTTGAATCTGTTGAATTAGGGCTAAACCTGCAAATTGGATGATTTGGAGTAAGAGGGTGGGGCGGTGTGTTAAAATTTCTGGGAAGTTGTGGAAATAGGCTTGGGTTAAGCTGGCAATTGAGGGTTGGAGGTGGTCGAGGGGGGTTGTGGCTAACCTCAGGGATTCTTCGAGACTGAGGGCGTTGCTGATGACTAAACTATTCAGCCAAATTTGGATATAGCTAGCGATGAGAGTTCCTACGTCAAAGGCTGGATCTCCCCAATGAGAACGTTCCCAGTCAATGAATCGTACTCTGCGATCGCGCGATTGTTCCCAGTGGTTGGAAAGCAGGATATTATTGAGTTTTAGGTCGTTGTGGGTGAGACAACTGGGGGTGAAGGTTTTGCCGAGTTGTGCGATCGCATCTCCTAAACTGTCGTATCTTTGATAGAGGGCAAAGAATTTGAGCCCATCGACGGGAACCAGTCCAAAGGTGTCTGGAGTGATTCGTTCTAATCCGCTAATTAGGTTGGGTACGGTTTCGGGGAGGGAGTGAGACTGTTGTGAGAAAAAGTGCTGATAGTCGTCCCGGTTAAATGTGGCGCGATGAATAACCGCCAGGGTGGTGCCAATGGAAGCCGCGATCGCAGGGGGGAAGATTGTCTCTTCGATGTAGAATTCCATTAAGTCCCGGTACTCGTCTAAGTAGCGGAATATGATGATTGATTCCCCCGGATCAAAATGCAGTACCTTGGGCAGATAGGGGTTAAGGGTAGTGAGTTCAGGAAAGTGCTGTAAAAATTCCTGAATGCGCCATTCTTGTCCAAATTCTCCGGCTGTTTTCCCGTCTTGATTATACCGCTCTTGCTTAACCAAAAGTTTTTTACCGTCGGGTAAGGTGACTAAGAGGTTAAAGTTTTTCGCCGCAACGGGTTTAATGATGAGCTGATTTTGGTTTTCTGGGGGACATAGCCCCAGTCGGATTAAATAGTTGGGGAGGTTAATTGAGCTTAATTGCATCGTTGAATCAGTTTTACTTCATGAGTTCAGTGGTTGTCTTAGGTTTCATTTTATTTTCAATTCCGGGTTTGTGAAGTGTTGGAGGATGAATTAATTGGCGTAAATTTATAAAATTTTGTCTTTTGCTAGAATCCAGCGATATCACCACAAATCCATAAATAGGGCAGGAATGCTAGCCGATGAAGCGTTTGCCAGAGTTGCTTTTGGGGACGCCATACGTTCTTTAATTTAAAGAATTATGTCTGATTAACTGCTGTCTTATCGGCAAATAGAATTAGCGCTTGACTTTTGCTGTCGTTTCAGGTACTTTTATATCATGGGAAAATGTGTCGTCCTATAAACCAAGATCAACCGTAACCCGTAGTAGCGTGGCACACCTTATTTGATGAATTAGAATTACGCCCGGAAACCGTAGGGGCGCAGGACACAATAAAATAAATATCAGGTTGGGAATGACCTAAATCTCAAATATAGAGGGTGCTATGTTGACCATCAATCAAGGCTTACAGTGTCTAGGATATTGGGGCGCGATCGCAAACTACCCCGTCATCTCTTGTCATTTTATTTTTGCCCAGATTCTGCCCGATTTCAGATGAGGTTCTTACTGTTCCTCAATCCTACCGATGTTCCGGTTTTGTTTGTACGTCACAGCAGTAAGCGTGGCAGAAAAATAGGATTAGGGGTTGATTTCATTTCTAATTTTAGGTAATTTTATGTCATGGGGAAATGTGCGGTTATATAGACCGATAAACACCGGATTTTGTCGGGAGACTCTTGCATTAATCAATTTCCGAAACAAAGCCTTTAATTCGCCATCTCACCTAACCCACAAAATCAACGTTTCCCACGTAAGTCATTAATTGAGGACTACTTGCTCATGAATAGCTCAGAGCTAAGAACCAAAGTTTTGCAAGAAATCCAGAGTGTTCCAGATGATAAACTGATTGAACTATTAGATCTGATTCATACATTCCGACTACGTTCAGAACCTGCCCATTCTCCTAGCCAAGTGATCATGAAATTCGCAGGTAGCTGGAGAGATCTACCCAACGACACTTATACTGAATTCTTAAACGACATTTCCCAGCGCCGTCAGCAAGCATTTCAAAAGAGGCAAAACCGTTGAAGCCAGCCTTAGTTGACACTGATATTCTATCCATGTTTTTTCGCGGCAATCCAGCCGTCGTTTCTAATTTTCAGACATATCTGAACGAATATCGTCAAATCAACCTCAGTATTATTACTTACTACGAAATTCTCAGTGGCTTAAAACATCGCGACGCCCACAAGCAACTTGCACTATTTCTAGAATTTGCCACTCAAAACACCGTTTTACCCCTTACCCAAACAGCTGTCACTCTTGCAGCCGAATTCTATGCTAGCCTGCGGAAAGATGGAACGCCTGTCGATGATATTGATCTGTTAATTGCTGGTACTGCAGTTGCCAATAATCTGGTTCTCATTACCCACAACCAGCGTCATTTTAGCCGAATTGAAGGGCTAGAATGGCAAGACTGGAGTCAATCTTGACGATGCTCATGAAGAAAAATATGGAAAATTGCGACAAAGAAATAGAAGTAGGGCTTGACTTTCTTGCTGATTTTAGGTAGTTTTATACCATGGTAAAATATGCCGTCCTATAGACCCAGATCAACCATAACCCGTAGGGTGGGTTAGGCGGTACTCAATAAATAAAACAAACTATTTAATGATGATCCGCCGTAACCCACCGAGTTATCCTTTCCCACAGGTGAACAAACGAGGATACCTCAAAAAAATTAATGGATTTGCCCTTATTAACCGTAATCCGTAGGGTGGGTTAGGCGGTAATCAATTCAGGAAACAAACCATTTAATTAACTATCCAACCTAACCCACCGAGTTATCCTTTCCCACAGGTGAACCAACAACGAGGGCGAGTCGAGAAAATTAATGGATTTTCCCATCACAATAGTAGGGGCGCAAGGTTTGCGCCCACACAATTAATGGATTTACCCATCACAATAGTAGGGGCGCACGGCGTGCGCCCACACAATTAATGCCTTTCCCCGGAAAAATAGTGCAGCGACTCGCCCCTACCCCTACCGACAGGAAAATAGGACAATATGACGACAGGACATAATAAAATAAATATCAGGTTGGGAATTCCCTAAATCTCAAATCTAGAGGGTGCTATAATGACCATAAATCAAAGCTTACAGCATATAGGATATTGGGGCGCGATCGCCTCATTCCTCTTCATCCCCTGCAACCCTGTCCTCGCCCAGATTACACCCGATTCCACCTTGGGTTCTGAACGTTCCTCAATCCTACCTGATGGGGTGGTTATCGATGGAGTAACCGCCGATTTAATCCAGGATGGCGCTAGCCGAGGTTCGGCATTATTCCATAGCTTTTTAGAATTTAATATTAATCAAGGACAACGGGTTTATTTTGCCAATCCTGTCGTCATATTGTCCTATTTTCCTGTCGGTAGGGGTAGGGGCGAGTCGCTGCACTATTTTTCAGGGAAAGGCATTAATTGTGTGGGCGCACGCCGTGCGCCCCTACTATTGTGATGGGTAAATCGATTGATTGTGTGGGCGCAAACCTTGCGCCCCTACTATGGTGATGGGAAAATCCAGTAAATTTCTCGACTCGCCCTCGTTGGTGGTTCACCTGTGGGAAAGGATAACTCGGTGGGTTAGGTTGGATCGTTAATTAAATGGTTTGTTTCCTGAATTGATTACCGCCTAACCCACCCTACGGATTACGGTTAATAAGGGCAAATCCATTAATTTTTTTGAGGTATCCTCGTTTGTTCACCTGTGGGAAAGGATAACTCGGTGGGTTAGGCGGTACTCAATAAATAAAACAAACTATTTAATGATGATCCGCCGTAACCCAC
>NZ_JAVJZI010000069.1:0-2039 GCF_040223135.1 Coleofasciculus sp. G3-WIS-01 | reverse complement strand
GCGATACTATAAGATTGTATTTTACCATTGAGTGAGCATCGGTGCAAAGTGCAAGACCATCACACAAAGTCGAGTAGCTGCTTCTTGGGGGGGGGAAACTAGACATTGCCTGATTATATCACATAAAATGTCCAGTTATGTAACTAATTGTCTAGATATTTACGGACTGTTAGTTAACCCAAATTTAGCGCAGAAACCCGGTTTCTCAACCCCTCAACCCCTCCAACCGCAGAAAATACACCCTCCCCCCAACCTCCCCCGCCACCACGGTCACCCCATCCGGTGCAACTGCACAGGAAAGCATCCAAGCTTCCCCGGTAAATGTGGCTAACGCTTTCCCCGTCGCCAAGTGCCACAGTTCAAGCGTCTGATCATCACAAGCGGAAGCAGCCTATGCCTATAATGAATTTAATCGCAATTTGGATTAATTCTGACCATCTATCTAGATCAGTTAATTCCATTATCGTAGCATCCTAAACGAAATTAAGTTGAGACGGAACAAAGTAAAAGGATAAGAGTAAAAAAACTACTCCTCATTTAGAGGCAAAATAGAGATAAACGCTGAATTGCCAACTACCCCCATGAGTTACTGTCTCAATCCTAACTGTACCAACCCCAAAAATCCCGCCGGAACCAAATTTTGCCTCACCTGCGGATCAAAGGTACGCCTCAAGGAACGATATCGCACGGTTCAACCTTTGGGACAAGGGGGTTTTGGGCGAACGTTTTTAGCGGTGGATGAAGATAAACCATCTCATCCCCCCTGTGTAATTAAGCAGTTTTTTCCCCAAGCCCAGGGAACCAGTACGGTACAAAAAGCGGCGCAGTTATTTACTCAAGAAGCAGTAAGGTTAGATGAGTTGGGTAAACATCCCCAGATTCCCGAACTGTTGGCGTATTTTTGCCAAGATAGCCATCAATATTTGGTGCAAGAGTTTATTGAGGGCGAAGATTTAGCCCATGAGTTGGCAAGGAAAGGCGCATTTACAGAAGCCCAAATTTGTGATCTGTTGAATAATTTGTTGCCTGTTTTACAATTCGTTCATCAACATCATGTGATTCACCGCGATATTAAACCGGAAAATATTATTCGCCGAAATCGGGATAAGCAACTATTTTTGGTAGATTTTGGCGCATCAAAAGTGGCGACAGGTACAGCGTTAGCGAGAACCGGGACGGTTATTGGTTCGGTGGGGTATGTTGCGCCAGAACAAAGTATCGGCAAAGCGGTGTTTGCTAGTGATATCTATAGTCTGGGTGTGACCTGTATCCATCTGCTGACGGGAATCCATCCCTTCGACTTATTTGATGTCAATCAGGGGGTTTGGGTATGGCGACAAGGGTTGAAAAATCCAGTGAGCGATCGCGTGGCTAAAATTTTAGATAAGATGTTAGTCAATGGGACGAATCAGCGCTACCAATCTGTGGCGGAGATACTCCAGGATTTACAGTTTCAAACTCCTGTAGCTAAGATTAAATCTGCAAAACCTGCACCTTCTCCGGCTTCAGTACCAATTCAGTCACAGCCCAATCCTCCTCAATATGGGAAAGGTTTAGATAAAGAATTAGCGGATTTAAAATCTGAGTTTTTGCAGCCGCCGACATCTAAAAGTACGCCGCAAAAATCGACACCGCCGACTAAAGGTTCTGCCAATACTCAAAAAACCCAAAGTCAAATTGAGCGGGAATTGGAGGATATAAAGTCTCAGTTTTTGGGAGAATAGGTTGTCGTGGTGTGGCAAAGCTTACGCCCAGAAACCGTAGGGGCGCAAGCCCTGTGCGCCCGATTCAATGGTCAAATCTATTACCCTATTTTTGCTGTGTTACCCACCATCGTGGGTTGATGCAAGAGATTTAACAGAATCAAGGGCTCGCATCCCTTACTACGAACAGGAATTAGGGAGAGTTGTAGGTTGGGTTGACGCAGGAAACCCAACAAGATTAAGGGCTCGCATCCCTGACTACGAACCTGAATCAGGGCGGGTTTTGTTGTTGGGTTATCGGTGGGGAGGGCGGGTTTTGTTGTTGGGTTATCGGTG